>CAZQUW010000005.1:41035-58019 GCA_964596215.1 uncultured Planctomicrobium sp.
TGCCTCACTTTGCACCGAAGATCAAGCGGGTTATTTATCTCTACATGTCCGGCGGCCCGTCACAGTTCGAGACTTTTGACTATAAGCCCAGGCTGGCCGCCATGGATGGTCAGGCCATGCCGGAATCAATCACTCAAGGGCAGCCGATTGCTCAGTTGCAGGGGCAAAAACTCAAGTGCCTGGCGCCCCAGACGAAATTTCAGAAGTATGGCCAATCGGGTCAGGAGGTGAGCGACTTTCTGCCCTGGACCGCCAAGGTGGCTGATGATCTGGCCATCATTCGATCGATGACGACTGATCAGATCAACCACGATCCGGCGCACACGGTCATGAATACTGGGACTTCCATTTCGGGGCGACCGAGCATGGGGTCGTGGACCCTGTATGGTCTCGGCAGCGAGGCGGCGGACTTGCCGGGGTTTATCGTGCTGACCAGTGAGGGGGGGCGCAATCCGCAGCCCATTTCTTCACGACAATGGCACAGCGGCTTCCTGCCCGGGCGACATCAAGGTGTGTTGTTTTATTCCAAGGGGGATGCGGTTCATTATCTGCGAAATCCTGACGGCATCACCGACGCACGCCAGCGACGGTTGATTGATGCTGTTCGCGAGCTGAATTCCATTCAGAATGAAATAGCGCACAATCCCGATGTGGAGGCGCGGATCGCATCGTATGAGATGGCGTTCCGCATGCAGACCAGCGTTCCCGATCTGACCGACCTGTCGGGTGAGCCGCAGCACGTATTAGACATGTATGGGGCGAAAGGAGCCGATGGCAGTTTTGCGGCCAATTGCCTGCTGGCACGGCGCATGGCGGAACGCGGGGTCCGATTCATTCAGCTCTATCATCGCGACTGGGATCATCACGGGGATCTGGTCCCATATATGAATACGTGTTGCGGCCTGACCGACAAACCGACATGGGCTCTAATCAATGATCTCAAACAGCGCGATATGCTGAAGGACACGTTGATTATCTGGGGTGGCGAATTTGGGCGGACCCCAATGTTTCAGGGCAAGGGAAAACTGCCGGGCCGCGATCATCACATCAAGGGGTTCTCCATGTGGATGTGTGGTGGCGGGATCAAGGGAGGGATTACCCACGGCGCGACTGATGAGTTTGGCTACAATGCTGTTGAGCAAGTTTGCCATGTGCGCGATATCCATGCGACGTTGTTGCACCTGTTCGGCATCGATCATCACCGTTTCACATTTAAGCACCAGGGGCTCGATTTTAAACTGACTGGCGTGGTGCCAGCCAAAGTAATCCAGCCAATTCTGGCGTGAGGCCCTGTTGCAGTGGACGTACCATTTTGTAGAACCCCTGGCAAATCCGGCTGTATGAAGTTCGCGACCGCGGAGTTTCAAGTGGCGTTGAACTGACGCAGAAGTTTTGGTTGCGTTTAATTAAGTGCTGTCCAATTTATGAATTCGCTATTGCAATTTACCAAGTCATTATGGGCCGGTGGTGATCTGGTACTTAACACGAATGCGGCGCCCGGTAACGTGGAAGTCGCGGAAGCCATGAGTGAACTGCGGACGCTGGAATTGGATTATCGGCAGGGCCTGCCGGATCTCGTCCCGCAGTTCCATGTCCCTTCGGCGGAGTGGGCTTTGACGAGTCTCTATCGAGCCTGTCAATTCCTGGTGTACCGCGAGTTGCCGGAGGAACTGATGCAGGTCGAGTTGGGCCGCGTCTGCCCGGCATCGGCGAGCCAGGATGTGTGTTATAGCGTTGATCTATCGTTTCGGTTTCTGCCCGAATTGATCAGGCTGGCCCGAGCCGGCGGGGGCAGTCCACTGTTGTCAGAAACACTGCAACAATGGGCCAGCACTTGGCCATTATCATCGGTGGGAGTTGCAGGTGTGGCGGGCGGCGCCACTGACGGTTTTCGAGACTCACCGGGATTGATGATGCTGTATGTCGACAGAATTCTGTCGTGCAATGATCACTCGCGATTAAGTGACGAGCATACCTCGAACGCCGTCCGGACGGCTCTGGGGGGATTCCCGGAGTTGTCCGCTGTCCTCTATCGCTCTCTGCTGCCTGTGGAATCGTCTCACTCGGAAGTCGTGAAGGCAGCAACTCTGCAATGAACCTGACTAAGAACCAGTGTGTCTAAGTCCTGGAAATGCTCCATGCGGTATTTCGGGTGGCCTCATTCTGAGTTCGGTTATTTCGCGAGCCCTCCGCAATAGCAGCCTGCCTGTAAGGTGGGTAAGATCCGAACACTATTTTCAGGTTCGCTGACCCTTTGAAGGAATTGTATGCAGTCCGACGCAGTTCCGGATGACTCGCCATCCGCTCGATCGCCCGCTGGTTTGCTGATCGAGAATGTCTTGCAGCCCATGAAGTCTGCGTTTGTGGGCAAAGATGAGATCATCGACTTGATCGGAGTTTGTCTGGTCGGGCGTGAGAACCTGTTTCTGCATGGGCCCCCGGGGACGGCCAAGAGCGCGCTGATTCAGGATCTGGCCCGGAGAATCGACGGGCAGGTGTTCGACTATCTGCTGACACGCTTTACGGAACCCAACGAATTGTTTGGACCGTTCGACATCCGCAAGCTGCGCGAAGGCGAACTGGTGACCAATACGGAGGGCATGCTGCCCGAGGCTGCCCTGGTCTTTCTGGATGAGTTGCTGAATGCCAACAGTGCGATTCTCAATAGCTTGCTTCTGGTACTCAACGAGCGTGTTTTTCGGCGTGGCCGCGAGACGCGCGCCCTGCCGCTGGTGATGGTCATCGGGGCGAGCAATCATCTGCCTGAAGACGAGGCCCTCGGTGCATTGTTTGATCGTTTTCTGGTTCGTGTACCGTGTGTCAATGTGCCGCAAGAGGAACTGTCGCACGTCTTGCAGGCGGGGTGGAGCCTGGATGCCCGACGGGGACAGCCGATGTCGCACACTGTTTCTCTGGAAACGATTCGCCAACTGCAGGACGGGGTACGCAAAGTTGACGTGACCGCCATTCGGCCGGCATATGTCGATCTCATTCAGCGCCTCCGGTATGCGGGAATTGCCATCTCCGACCGCCGGGCTGTCAAATTCCAGCGACTGATTGCGGCTAGCGCGCTGTTATGCGATCGGCTGATTGCGGAACCCAGTGATCTCTGGCCATTGCGATATACCTGGGATTCGGTAGAGCAGCAGGAAGTGCTGGCCACATTGGTGAAAGATTGCATGACACGGCATTCCTCGGCGTCGACCGGGCGCGCACATGCTCGTTCGGCTGGCATCGACAAACCCGATCCGGAGGCACTTGCGCGAGATCTCGAGCGGATTGCCGTTCGCCTGGCCGAGAAAGAACTTCCCGACGCTGAACGGTCAGTTCTGCGAGATCAACTCAGCATTCTGGCCGGTCGATGTCCCTGGGTCGGTGATGTTCAGCAGCAAGACTTCCTGCAGCGACGGATCGACGAAGTCTGGAGGCTCTTTGCAGAGCCTGCCTGATGCTTGAGTAAGGGGTTCTGGGCGTGCACCGCCAACTAAGGTGCGAGGGAGCGGCACTTGTCAGCTTGGGCGATTCAACTTCGAACTGGTGAAATCGATCCGCTTGGCGCGCTGTGGCGAATTCCGGGGGTCGAAGCCATGCAGGATGGAGGTCAAATCTGGCTGCGCGGACATTCCGCGGACGACACGACCCGGCGGATACTGGGAAGCATATCGTGTGCCGGGAACTACGAGGTACTGGCCGACGGCGCGCTCCGGCTGATCGGTCGCCTGGTGCCGCACGGTTACTTGCCGGCTGGAACATGGCGACCCCTCGATGTGTTTTTGACCGTTGCTTTGCCGCCATCAATCTGGCCGGCCCGCCAGCTTCCGCGGGTTCCGGTGCGGCTTGTCCCGTCGACCACGTCACTGGAACCTAACATATTGCTCACCAACCTGGAGTTTTGGAGGAACTACGCAGCGACTGCACCCCAGGTGCGGCTGCGGCAGTGCCAGTTTGCAGTTGCCGACGATGGTCGTGTCCTGGTCCAGGGAACTCCGCTGCCATCGATTTCAGGTGTTCGCGCAGTGGCTCGTCATGGCGTCGTCGTCCCCTGTGGCTGGACTTGGGCTCCCGCGGTGGATGCGTCTATCCTCGCTAAGTCCTGGGGCATCAATCCGGGAGACCTGTGGTTGCTCTGGCCGGGCCGTCCTGTTGAGCGCATCGGAGAGGAATGCCTGGTGGCAGCCAACAGATCTGCAGTGCGCCGAACCTGGGAGGCCTTTCAGCGTGCCTAATATCAGCCACTCCGTTGCCAGGTATTTCACACCCAGCAAGGAAACATTCTGGAAATGGTCTGAGGACCAGCAGCATGTTCTGTGGACTTTCGGTGCGACAATTGCATTTCGACGCGAATTGGAGCTCCTGTTAGACGGGCTTGCTGGAGAAGGGCTGCCACCTTTCGAGAATGTATTGATGGTTGTGGCTGCCTGCCGCAATCAACCCCAAGCCGAATGCCTGAGGCTGGCCGACGTTCTGGATTTCAGCCAATACCCGATGGGATTCTCGTTGGTGGAAAGCATCTCAAAAACCGTCGAGGCCCTGCGGTTATTGTCACAGCTGCCGGAAGATCTGCTGACATCTCTAAATGGGAAACGGGCAATCCTGTTGCTGGTCGCTGAGAATGGTCCACGGCGCAGGCCACCTGATTTCAGTCGAGAATGTCTCGAGTGGCTGCAGCAGGGGGACGCCGCTGACGCGACCTTGCAGATCAAACCGACTAGTGAATGGAGTGCCGAACTACGCGGATTGTGCGACGGATTACTGGCGGTCAATGAATCGGCAGTTCGTTTACGCATGCAGACCGGAGTTGAACTGCTTCCGAATGCGGCCCCGGAGCCGCTGCAGTTACCGGAGGCCCAGCCTGAGCCGCCAGTTCGGACGATTCGCGATGCCGTGGAGGAACTCGAAGACGACGAGGAATATGCGGGGCTGGTCAGATTGACGCGCCGCCTGCTATCGATCGTGTCACTCCCCCGCCTGTTGTCGACACCTGACGATTTGCAGTTGGGAGGCGTGTCAGACATTACCAACCGCGGTTCGTTTGACCGCCTGTTGCTCAGCGAACTGGCGCAGGACTCCGATGTCCTGATGACCCGGGTGGCACTGAATGAGGCGATGTATATTCGCCGCGAAGTTCCGCCGGTCTTTCCTCCTCGCGAGTGTCAGATATTAGTCGACTGCGGAATCCGCATGTGGGGATTGCCGAGACTCTATGCTTCCGCGGTTGCGCTGGCGCTGGGGATTGTCCAGGATGGCCGATCGGTGCCGAGGCTGTTTCGTTCCTCCGTGCAAGGACCGGTCGCCGCTGATGTTGCCAGTCGAGAAGGGCTGGTGCAGTTTCTCTCCAGCCTGGAGCCGTCGGCCCAACCGGGGGATTCTCTGACCGCGCTCGTTCGGGAGACTCGAGATGCCCGGGCAGATTTTGTCGTCGTGACCGGCGAAGATGTGCTGGATGACCTTGAGTTTCAGCAATGTTTATCCGATTTACCCCGGACCAGTTTGTATCTGGTCACAGTGACCCGTGAAGGCCAGTTGCGTCTGCTGCAGCGCACTCATCGTGGGGTACGTGTTTTGAAACAGGCGCGGCTGGAACTGGACCAGATCCTGGCTGCACCGCCCAGAATTCGTCCGCAGTTGCGGGATCTGTCGATCGATCCGCGACTGCCCGCAATCTGTCGCGTGCGTCCGTTTCCGCTGCTCCTGTCCCCGCAAGTTCTGAACGAGAATTGCGGAGGGTGTCTTGATCTGTTGACGCCTGGTAAGTCTGTCGAGAAATTGCTGGGCGTCACGGGTGACCGACGGCTGCTGCGGTGGAACGAGGCGGGGATGGGCGCTACGCAATATACTGATCGACTGCCACCGGGCAAATTACTGTGGTACAACTCGAAATTGATCGATCTCGATGACGTACAAGTCCTGATCGGCAATCGCGAACAGGGGCATTTGCACAAAGTTCTGGCGACAATAGAAAGCGACGACATACAGACCTTCGAACTTCCATGTTCGCCTCCCATAAAAGGAGTCTATGTGCATGCGGGTGTGGTGTATGTCATCTTTAAAAATCAGACCGTCCTGTTTTCCTTCGACACCTGCAAACGGCTGGCAGTCGCGGAGCACCTGCCAGATTCCACGTGGGTTAACGGACGGTTTCACTTTGCACGTGATGAGGGCCATCGCGGCTGGTACGCACTGACCTATGATGGTCGCACCACTGGATGGGATCGCATTCTGCAACCGGGGCAGTTGCACGCCACTGGAATTGAGACTCTGTTCGATTGCGAAGGCCTGGGAACTCCGGTGGCGGTAACGACACGCAATACGGTCATCAATCTGGGCAGTCATGAGGAATTGACGTTTAGCGTGACGAGCAGCTCTTCCGGATCGTCGCCGGTGCCGAGTCGGAACATCGGACAAGTCGGTCAGATTGTGCGCCCGATGAAGCTGGCCGCAGTTTCTCCTGACGGTAATCGACTAGTTCTGGCTGATACTACGAATACGACGCAATATGGAACGCCCGGGACGGCACAAGTGACGTCAGACGGTCTTAATCAATACGGTAACCACTGGTTTGTCGATCTGGCCACTCTCGAAGCCCATCAACTCCGGGATCGTCCACATCGACTTCTCTACCGGCAGGCATATGCGTTGCCGAGTCAACGTAACTTGCGGAACCGGTTTGCTTCGATCGGGCTGAGCGGTGGTCAATTGACGCTGGTGACAAGTAAGAAAACTCTGGTATCCGTCGCCTTAAGCTCGAACTCTGGCCGAATTGTGCTGAAGTCTGTGGACATGAAGAGCGAAGTGCAACATGTTGCAGGATTCCAGCAGATCAACTCGCCCCTGGAAGTCGGGTATGAGTTGAAGTCCGCGGAGTGGCCAGACGGCAGTCGTGCGATTCTGGACTCGCGCGGACTGCTGCATCTGCAAAGCAGCAATCGTGCACTTCCAGAGCTGACGCTGGTCTTGTACGAGGAGAATGTGGCGGGATGGTGCGATCAAAACATGGTTTGGGGTGATCATGCCTTGACCAGACGCGATCTTCAACGCATCGATCCCGAACAGGCCTTTCTGGAATGGATCATGCCGTTTTGCCGGAGACTGCAATGACCGAAATTGTCCTGCAACTCCGGTACACTCCGCGTCCGCAGCGTGCGGTGTGCGCGCGGTTCATCTCAAGTCCCGATCCGGCCAGCTGGCTGGACGAACTGGGGCAATGGCATGTACCGCTGGAGTCGCTACGTTTTTATCCACTTTCCAGGTCGCGTAGTGACAACACCTGCGTCGGGGTCCTGGTGTCATTGGAGGATGCGGGCGTACCCGGGCCGGGCCGAGAGAGTCCGCAGCGATCGCGGTCGCAGGCCTATGGCAGACTTGGTAAACGCCTTTTCGTGCCGGTGGAAGCTGAGCTCTCGGTGCTGCTGCGGGATGAAGATTGGCAACGTTTGTTTGGAAATGGATCGACCGAGTATGTCTGGCATCCTCAAACTGGTCTAGTCGTATTCGAACGGGATGAGATCCTAACCGTTCACGATCTGTTATCCCCGCATGTGCCGGGGGAGGCTGCACTCGATCCGGTCGTTGATTGGGGCCGTGCGCTGCCTGGGGTCCACTTTCCAAATCGGATTTCCTCGGTTCGCGCTGACTTGCCTGCCAGTGCCGCGGACATGTTAGAAAATGGGCGAGACGGCATTGGGACGCAAGCGAAGCAGCTTCAAGATTTGCCGAGGCCCTGGAGTGAGAAAGTCAAATCGTGGGGGCAATCGATAGTCGGTTACGCAATCTGGCCGCTGGCGATGGTCGCGGGGCTGATTTCGCGGCTGATACCGAATAACAATCCGCGTCCCGCTGAACCCTGGGGATGGTCGGAGTCGGTGGTGATGGCCCTGTGCGTTGCCGTGATCATGGTGGCATTACGTGTCGGCTCGGTTATGAACTTCTCCCTCATTGGCGTCATGGTCTCCCTGGGATTGATGCTGCTGACGATGCTCGTCATGGCGGGACTGGGGGCAGTTCTCCCCGGCTTGTCCCTCGGCATGCCGACTCCCAGATCGGCTGGCAGCATGTCGTCGAGCGGTGCATTTGCTGGATGGGGCGCGGGGCTTCAGGCCCAGATGGCCAGATTTGTCAAATGGACTACCGGGCTGCTCGATTCACGGCGTCGCGAGATTGAGCGGCTGAAGAAATTATTGGACGAGGATCCGGATGAAGGGTTGAAGTATGCGCTCCCAGTTGGAGGTGGTGATCCGGCCCGGGGCATGGCGCCTCCGTCCGGTGCCCTAACACAACGCCCCGTGGATTTTCGATTGGGGGGGCAAGGTGGTTCTGCGCTCGCCGACTACTGGGAGCTTTCTCCGGAGACACAATTTGATCTTGTTCGACGCTATCGCGAACTGGCAGCGCGTGAGGTTCAACTGGGGCGCTATCGTCGCGCGGCATACATTTTTGCAGAGCTGCTGGGGGACTTGAATTCGGCGGCCACCACCCTGGTCAATGGTCGCTTCTACCGCGAAGCCGCCGTGCTCTATCGTGATCGACTGCACCGTCCGCAGGACGCGGCGCGTTGCCTGGAGCAAGGTGGGCTCTTGATCGAGGCGATTTCGATTTATCGCCAGCTTGCACAACATGAGAAGGTCGGCGATCTCTATCGTCGCCTGGGAGATGACGAGCAGGCCGAACTGGCATACCAGGATGCCATTGGCATGGTAATGGCAAAACGTGACTTTCTGGATGCGGCCCGCTTGTACCAGGAAAAACTGCGGAACTCGGATCGGGCTCTAGAGACCCTGGATGCCGGTTGGCCTGATTCACAGCAGGCGAAGCTATGTCTCGCCGAGACCTTTTCCTTGCTGGGTCGGCAGGGGCTGCATCATGAAGTCGTACTTCGCATTCAAGCCCTGCTGGGCTGGCCGTTGCCTGCGTCGCGCGTCGTCGATGCCGTGGGGGTTCTGGCCGCGGTCTCTACCGATTCGCCGCATGCGCAAACCCGGGCCGTGGCTGCGGACACAGTGCGGCGGCTGGCATCGCGGGAATTGCTGCGGGGAACCGATGCCCGTCAGCAATTGACAGCCGCGGTCGGGCGACTGGCGCCTGAAGATCGACTGCTGGCCCGCGACTGTCAGCGGGCCATGAGTTTGACGCCTGTGAAGCGAAGTGAATCGATATCACACAGCACCAGACGCACTGCCCCGATGATGCGTTTGATCAAAACATTCGAATTGCCCGCGGGTGTCACCTGGTGCTCGGCCACGGGCACCGACCGCAACTTTTATATTATTGGCCAGCGCCTGAATGAAGTTATTGTGGCCCGCGGCGCCTGGAATGATCCACGGGCAACTGTGTCAACGGTCACCTGGGATGCGGCTGGCGACGCTTCAAAGGTACTGATGTGCCATTCAATGTCAGATCGTCAACTGTTTCTGGGATCGACCGGAGGTGATCCGTTCGCCCGCCGCGACTTCAGTTCCACCGATTCTAATCCCGACCTGGAAGTCGCCCTGACACCGGCCTGGATGCCACAATCGATTTCCGCCCTCGTCGCGAGCGGCGGGCATATTTATGTGTTTCAGTTGCTGGAGCAACTGTTGACCGGATTTACGAGTCACGGCGCGCCCACCACTTGCGAAACCCTGCAGATCCCCCTGCACGACTTGACACTCGACCCTGATGCCAGGTTTCCAATGGTCTCTCGTGACAACGCGGTTTACCTGGGTGTCGGCCCCTATCTGATTGAATCTCAACCTCGGACAGCGCCACAACTGCGAGAAATGTCGGAGCGAATTACCAGTCTGGCGATTTCCCATCCGAATATTGGGCCTCGGCTGGCGGTCATCGGTGAAAGATCCGGTGAAGTATTCTGGAGCGGCTTGGGGGCCGGGCGAAGCCAGCGCTTTGAAGTTGGTCTGGCTAATCCTCAGGCCGTAATCCTGCGCGATCGAAATTTAGTGATCCACGGGACTGGTGGCTGGCAGATCTACAGTACCCATGACGATACGGTTCAGTGTCTACACGATCTGAAATGCGACCTCAACCACGAGTCAATCGGGCTGCTGAGACCCGACACGCCCAATCAGGTGGGGCTGTGTACCACCGACGGGCGAGTGCGAGTCTTCGAGCTGCCGTAGGTATCAGTCAAACATGTCGCATGAACGTTGTCTCAAGATCAGGCCTTGTGGGCCTCCGCGGCTTCTATCGCGGCGTTCATTCCGGCGACCATTTCATCGGGCGTGAGATCGTTGACATGGGTGGCAATCGACCATTTGTGACCGTACGGGTCAGCGACAATGCCATACCGGTCGCCCCAGAACATGTCGCAGGCGGGCATCACGACAGTGGCTCCCGCGTCCTGTGCCTGCTGGATGGCGGCATCGCAGTCTTCGACATAACGGTGGATCGTCACTGGCGTCCCCTTGAGGGCCTTGGGGGACTGCGACAATCCGCCGCAGTATTCCGGAAAATCGTCGGCGAGGAAAACGAAGCTCTTGCCGATGAGCAGCGCTGCGTGCATGATTCTGCCGCCATCGGGCGTCGGCAGTCGGTGAACTTCCTGGGCACCAAAGGCCCGCTTGTAGAATTCGATCGCTTCCGTGCAATTCTCGCAAACCAGATGCGGGATCAGGTGATCTTGCCCGGGGGGAATGGCATGGGGCGACTTGTTCATGATCGTTTCCTCGAAATGGAGTCTGGGTGTGATGGAATCGCAGTCACTTATCAATAGGCGTTGTTCAAGACTTGCTGGCGGCCTGCCGCAACGCCTGGATGTCGAGTTTCTTCATGGTCATCATGGACTGCACCGCACGGCTGGATTTCTCTGGATCGGGGTCGCTTAAGAGTTCGTGCAAAGCCGTGGGCACGATCTGCCACGACAAGCCAAACTTGTCTTTCAGCCAGCCGCACTGGACTTCGGTGCCGCCTGCTGAAAGTTTTTCCCAATAGGTATCCACTTCCGCTTGTGTCTGGCAGTTCACAACAAACGAGACGGCCTCCGTAAATTGAATGTGGGGGCCACCGTTCAGAGCAACAAACTGCATCCCCTGCAGTTCAAAGTCGACTGTCATCACAGAGCCGGTCGGACCGGGGCCGGCTTTTCCATACCGGGCGACTTTGACTATTTTGGAATTTGGGAAAATCGATACATAAAAATTTGCCGCATCCTCGGCTTCGTGATTGAACCATAAGAAGGGTGTGATCAATTGGATCGACATCGTCTTAATCCCGCTGTTGAGTGCTCGGCTAAACTTGAAGGGCGTTGTTCATGTTCGCCATATTCAAGTCGAACGAGGAAGACGATACTCGACACGCATTGGGAAAAAAATTGGCGGATGCGGCGAATCCCTCTCCACGGCGCGAGAGCGGCCGGTGGGCACTATCTTCAAAAGCGGTTATTTCTCGACCAGCAATCCAGGCAAGTCCCCCGCGAGTCACGCCGGTGTCCAGCGTCCAGGGAGCAGTTCATGGTTGCCCCAAATGGCTGGCCAGGCGGGGATATTGAGAGAAAATGCAAGTTTGTTGGGCGACTGGCAAAAAAATGACTGGCTCGGCGCATCTGTCTCCCAGTCGCACCTGAGGTGACCCACGGAAACTGCAGGTTGCCTGGTGCGCCACACTGCAATCCAAGAATCCATAGACAAACTTAGATGTTTGACGGTATTCTGATCGCAGATCCCTATTTTGCTTGACGTTACGCTGAATCTGGGGCTTGCGGATCGACGGTTCAAAACGCAAAAAGACAGCGATTTGGAGATGTCCGCACAAGCTGAGCCCGGTTTCCAGGCGTTTTTTCAGTGGTATTTCAGTGGTAATTGTGTGGGAAGTTTGCCTTAAAATCACAGGATGACTCAATGAGCCCTACCAAGAACAAAGACGTCGCCACTTGGACTGAAGATCCTGCTCATTTTGCGAAACCAGGTCGCCGCGATTTCTTGCGAGTCGGTTTCTGTGGAGCCTTGGGGTTGACGCTGGGCGATTTCTTCCGCCTGGAAGCTCGGGCGGATCAGAAGTTCTACGAAAGTAAAGAGGGTCGGGCAAAAGGCGTCATTCATATCGTGCTGCCGGGTGGAATGGCTCACCAGGAGTCATGGGATCCCAAGCCCGAGGCTCCGTTAGAATACCGCGGGCCATTCGGTGTGGCGAAGACGAACGTTCGCGGCGTTGTACTGAACGAGAATTTCTCGAATGTCGCCAAGGTCGTCGACAAGATGACGATCATCCGGTCCATTGCCGGTAAGGATGCGGACCACGGGCGCGCCAGCTATGCGATGTTTACCGGGTATCGCAAGAGTCCCGCGATTGAGCACCCGGCCATTGGCTCGGTGGTGTCGCACGAGTTGGGGTCCAAGCAGAATTTGCCCCCTTATGTTGCAGTGCCGAGCGCGAGTGAGTATTCGGGAACAGGTTATCTGGGATCGCAGTTTGGCCCCTTCGGACTCGGCGGTGATCCCGGGCGTGCAGGCTTTCAAGTCAAAGACCTGTTGTTGCCCCCGGGAGTGGATGATGACCGCTTTTACAAGCGGCAGCGCATCCGTGAGACTGTTGACGAGCATTTTCGCAAGATTGCCAGCAAGGCCGAAGCGCTCGGTGCAATGGATAAGTTCTACGAACGTGCTTACGGGATGATCTCATCCCCGGCTGCCCGTGAGGCTTTTGACATTGGCAAGGAATCGGAAGGGACCAAGTCGAAGTACGGCCAGAACGAGGCCGGAATGCGGCTGCTGCTGGCTCGCCGCTTGATCGAAGCGGGTGTCCGGTTTACCACCGTCAGCTACGGCGGTTGGGATCATCACGCGGGGATTGAGAATGCCATGCGCCGGCAGGCTCCCATGCTCGATCAGGCCTTGGCGGCGTTAATCAGCGACCTCGATGACCGTGGGATGCTCGACAGTACGCTCGTGCTGGTTACAAGTGAATTCGGACGGACTCCGAAGATTAATGCGACTGCAGGACGTGACCACTTCCCGCGGGTCTACTCTGTCGCGCTTGCCGGCGGCGGCTTCAATCGTGGTCTCGTTTATGGCTCGTCGAACAGCACTGCCAGCGAACCCGAAGAGAATCCCGTTCGCATTGAAGATGTCCTCACCACCGTTTACCAGCAGATCGGCATTAATGCCGACAAGGAGCTGATGGCTCCCGGTGGCCGGCCGATTGAGGTCATTGACGGTGGCGAGGTGGTGAAGGAATTGGTTGGCTAGTCGCTACCGCTTGAATCCCAACGGTACTTGTCTTGCTCCCCTCTCTTCCGAGTACCAGGGTGAGGGGGGCAAGAAACCATTTGATAACGAGTCTTCTTGGTTCGCGCGGTTTCATTCCAGGGACATAGGCATGCGAAGTTCTTTTTGCTTGGCGGTGTTAATTTCGGCTGTCGCGTGCGTCTCTGCTGAAGCCGGCTTACCCCGCCTGACCCGCATCGTACCGGCCGGGGGGCAGCGGGGGACGACTTTCGAAGTTGTCTTGCAAGGCCAGCACTTTGCCAAGCCGGAAGAGGTGATGGTCTACGAGCCGGGAATCACCGTCGAATCGCTGGAACCTCTCGAAGGTGACGTTGAAGTTCGCGGTCGGCGCAATCGGGTTGAAAAAGGGGCCGGAATCCGTGTGAAATTGAAGATCGCGGATAACTGCGAACTTGGGCTGCACGGGCTGCGGCTGCGGACCGCGACGGGAATCAGTGAGTATCAACGTTTTTTTGTGGGCCCGTTCCCAATGGTGGATGAGGCCGAGCAGCAACGACAGCGGAATGACACGCGGGAGAACGCTCAGGCCGTCTCCATGAATAACACCGTGCTGGGCGGCATGCTGGACCCGGCCGATATCGATTATTTCCGGGTTGAAGCCCAACAAGGACAGCGAATCTCGGCAGAAATTGAGTCCACTCGGTTGGGTGTTGACCGGGGTATTCCAGATCTGCACCTTGCTGTTCTGGATGCTGACGGGAAACGATTGATCGCAGCAGACGATTCCGCGCTCTTCCTGCAGGACCCCGTGGTCTCGATCCTTGCTCCGCGCGACGGAGTCTACTTCGTTGAAGTACGGCACTCGACCTATTCTGCGAGTAACGATGTTTACCGGCTGCATCTGGGAGCGTTTTCGCGTCCGACGGGGATCTATCCGGCGGGCGGCCAGGCGGGGCAGGAGTTGTCAGTTCAAATCCTCGGTGACCCGAAAGGGACCTGGTCACAAACTGTGAAACTACCGGCTGAGCCGGTGAGCGACTACCGCTTTGTGGCCGTCGATTCCTCAACGGGCATCTCTGCACCGACGCCGAACACTCTGCGGGTTTCCGCATTTGGGAATGTGCTCGAGGCCGAGCCGAATGATTCCGCCGACGCCATTCAGTCGCAGTCGGCCGCGAGCTTGCCGATTGCCTTCAACGGCATTATCGAGAAGCCAGGGGACATCGACTGCTTCCGCTTCGCTGCGAAAAAAGGGGAGAGGTTTAAGATTCAATGCCTGGCGAATGCACTTGGTTCACCACTGGATCCGACGATCTGGATTCAGCAGGTTGGAGGGCGAGGCAACCCGCAGCGGGCGACCGATTCACGGCCTAATCAGCTTGGTTACGCGCCTTATGGCGGTATGAATCGTGAAACCCTCGATCCGGTTGTCGACTTCACGGTACCGGCCGACGGGGAGTACGTATTGGGTGTGGAAGATGACCGCAACAACGGCGGGGCCGACTTCGTCTATCGGGTTGAGATCTCGCCCGAAACTGATGCCGTGTATGTGTATATCCCGCAGGACGCTGAGGCTGCGTTTCAGGCTCAGGCACGAAAATCGATCAGTGTTCCAAGCGGCGGACGATACAACACCCAGCTTTCAATCTTTAACACCAACCGTCCCTTTAACGGAGAGCTCGAACTGATCGCGCTGGGGCTGCCCGAGGGAGTGACCATGCACGCCCCGCACATCACCCCGACAATGCCACGAGTTTCCGTGGTCTTCGAGTCGGCCCCTGGTACCAAGTTACAAGGCAAGTTCATCGAGATCGTGGCGCGTCCCTTCGTGGAGGCCACGAAACCCGAAAGTGAAATCGCGAAAGCGGCGGGAGGTGACAACCAGGGGCAAGCCGAACTTGCCGAGGGAAATGAGCCTAAGTTGGTGAGTGGATTTCGTCAGTCGATCCCGATGAATTCCTCGAACAATAATGACTATTACCTTTTCAACATGTTCGACAAACTGGCGATTGCCGTCACGGAGCCGGCGCCATTTTCGATTGAGATTGACGAGCCCAAGTCGGCACTGGTGCAGAATGGGGAAATGTCGTTGAAGTTCCGGATCACGCGGGCGGAAGGTTTCGACGAGCCGGTCAGCGTCGCGATGGAATGGAAGCCCAATGGCGTATCGACGGGAACTCCGGTCACGATGCGGGCTGATAAGTCCGAAGGTGAATACCTGCTGGGGGCTGCTCGAAATGCCACGGCAGGCGCCTACGATGTGACGCTGTCCGCCGTCAGCGGAGCGCAGCGTCCGGCATATCGCGATTCTGCCAGCCGCACCTACGTTTCGACGAAGCCGTTCAAGCTGCTGGTGGCAGAACCTCATATCGAGGCCAAGTTCGCCCGGGCCTCGATTGAACGTGGCAAGACGGGTGTCATTACCGTAAAACTAAATCACCTCAAGCCATTCGAAGGCAAAGCCAAGGCCACGCTGACACGCTTGCCGCGGGGCATCGAACTGGTCGAGCCGTTCCGCGAAATTGGCCCTGACGATAAAGAAATCACCTTCATGCTGAAGGCTACTGACGACTGCCTGACGGGTGGCTATCAAGGCATAACGCTGGATTTGTCAGTCACCGAAGAAGGCCAGTCGGTTCGCCAGCTGAGCGGTTCTGGTACACTCCGTATCGACGCCGAACGCGGGGTTAAAGCGGCGATGAAGTAATGCTTCGAAGTTCACAGCGATAGAAGCTCGACCGACTCCTGGCGGTGGGTAGCTGGCTTGAAGGTAGCGGTGTCGTGCCTGGGTATGACTCATTGCGAGTACGAGAAGTCTTTGAAAAGTCCTGCCGCATTATTTACAGAATTCTTGACGATCGGATTGTTATTGTGGCCGTGATTCATGGCGCACGAAAGCTGCCCTTAGACTGACTCGGGCGCTGTGATCCGCAACGTAATCCAGAGTTCGGAAAGCAATATGATGAGATGTATTCTCCCAGCTGTCTGCTGGGTCAGCCTGGTCTGCTCGACGAGCGTCGCACTTGCGGATGCTGGGACGCAATTGAAGGTCTTTCCATCGGAGATCTCATTGCGCGGTCAGGACGATCGCCAGATGATTGCCGTGCAACTGGTTAATGATCAGGGAATTACCCGAGACGTGACCGCCGCTGTCGTCGTGAAGGCCGTGGATACGAAGGTTGCTGAAGTGGTTGGTCGCACAGTGGCCCCCAAGGGGACTGGTGAAACCAGGTTACTGGTCGAACTTGGTCAGCATACTGCCGAGGTGACTGTGACCGTCAAGGACGCCACGGTTTCGCGTGATGTCAGTTTTCGGCTGGATGTCATGCCCATCTTCATGAAGTCAGGCTGCAACAGCGGCAGTTGCCATGGAGCTGCACGTGGCAAGGATGGATTCATGCTGTCGCTGTTCGGCTACGACCCGGCCGGCGATTATTTCCGTTTGACGCGGCAGTTAGTCGGCCGGCGTGTTGATCTGGCTGTACCGGCGAAAAGTTTGTTGCTGGAAAAAGCGACGGGGGAAGTGAGCCACACGGGAGGGAAGTTATTCTCCACCGAGAGTGACGATTATCGAACGTTACTCCGCTGGATCGAAGCCGGAGCGTCTGATGATCACGGAGACACGCCAGAACCAGTGGCCATTGAACTTCTGCCTTCGAAGACGGTGTTTGCCGGCAAGGGCCAAACTCAGACTACGGTGGTGACCGCCCGGTATTCGGACGGATCGGTTCGCGATGTGACCAGGCTGGCCCTGTTCATGACGAACAATGACGCGGTCGTGAGCATCGACAAAGACGGCATCGTCAAGGGGAACAACCGTGGCGGGGCAT
>CAZQUW010000006.1:0-16087 GCA_964596215.1 uncultured Planctomicrobium sp.
CATCCGGGGCATAGGCAAATGCCGGGGCGGGGTGTAAACTTTGCAGTCATGTTGCCGAGATCGCCAATTCGAAGTGCCATCGGCGTCGTGTTGTTACTTGCCGCGCTGACGACGGGTCTGTTTGTGACTCCGGGCGTCCGGCACCGACACGATGCTGGCGATACTGCGCACTCACATTCGCACGCTCATCCGCACAAACATAGCCATTCGCATCACCATTCGCACGGACACGCGCACGGCCATCCCCATGCGCACGCTTCGGTCGATCACGACCACGGTGAGGATGATGCCGCGTCGGTCGACAGCAGTTCGGACCAGCTGCAGCCAAACGGCTCAACTCACGTGCACATCACGGTCTTCGGTTTTGAACTCACCTTGCCCGACTTCTTTGACGATCGCGCAACCACGCTCCCGATGGTCGGTTCCGAACAGGGGACGAAAAATCTTCCCAGGGATTCGGACAGGTCAACGAATGCTGCGGAAGATGAGATCCTTCGCCTGCAATCTCCGTTTACTCTGGGGCATTGGATTCGGGTCCTGCTCACCTGGACCGCAATTGTTTGCAGTCGCTTCGAGGCCGATGACGTTTGCATCTTGAGCGGCAGGCTCGGTGTGCCCGCCGACTTAAATACTAGCCGGCCTCCCCCTGCGCCGCCGCTTCCCCCGCCGAAGGCTCACTGAGCCAGCATCTGTGAACAGCACGCGTCCGTGTGTGTTCCATGTCACGTTTTTTCGGCATTCTGGCTGATCTTGCTGCCGGCTGCGCACATCCTGCGCCCCTGTGAGACCTCGGCCTTTCATTGGGGGGACTCGTTTTGAAATCGGAAGTCATCATTCCGCGGCGGCGCCGCGGGTTCACGCTGATCGAACTGCTGGTGGTGATTGCGATCATCGCCATCTTGATCGCCTTACTGCTGCCTGCCGTGCAACAGGCTCGGGAGGCGGCCCGACGTTCAGCCTGTAAAAACAATCTGAAGCAACTCGCACTGGCCCAGCACAACTATGAAGCCACCCATGGGCTGCTGCCGCCAGGTTATCTGCATAAGTTTGATCCCGGTGGATCGGGGGCCAATTTCATGGGATTTGGCTGGGGGCTGATGTGTCTGCCATTTCTGGATCAGAGCAATTTATACAGCCGGTTCAACTATAGCGTGCCAGGATTTGATGCCAGCAACCTGAGTGGACGCGAGACCCATTTGTCCGTGTTTCTCTGTCCGTCGGACACCTATTCCGATGGAACTTTCGTCGTGCGCAACGACACGTCGACACCACCGGAGCGATATGCGGCGGGCAGTTATGCGGCCAACTGGGGGCCATCGACGGCTGCCGTCAATCTCGATGACACTCCGTTACTCAGTCGCGGTGTTTTCTATCGCAACAGCAGCACGAGGTTTCGCGATATTGCCGACGGCCTGTCGAATACGCTGGGCCTGGGCGAACGTACGAACGGCCCGATTCGTACCAGCAGCGGAATTTCGCACGGGCACGCCAGTTTTGAATCGGCGTGGTGCTGTGCCGCGCGCGAGGTCACAGATGTGACTGACGACCATGGGCACATGGTGTTGTTCGAAACCCAGTATCGACCGAACGAACCTGACAGTGACGACAAGGGCCTCTCTGCACCCCACGTCGGCATCGGTCAGTTCGCCATGTGCGATGGCAGCGTCCGGGCCATATCGGAAAACATCGATGCCGGGGTCTACAACAGCCTGGGCACACGTAGCGGAGGGGAAGTAGTGGGCGAGTTCTAAGAACGAGATTGCTCCCGCATGTCCCGGCGACGTATGGGCTATGTTCCGCAGAACGTTTGATAGCCGCGATCGTCGGGCGGTGGGAGTTGATAGTCGGCCGAATCGGCCGCGGCCGTAAAGGGCGTGGCCAGCGCCTCCAGCAGACGGTGCAGGACCGACAGGTCACTGTGTTCCTCCGCAGCAGTCAGAGCTTCCTCAACCCGATGGTTGCGCGGAATGACTGCCGGATTAACACTCCGCATCGCAGCGCGGGCCTCGGCGCTTGGTCGATCTTCACGGGTGAGACGTGACTGCCATTGAGCATACCATGCCTGGAAAGCCTGGTCCTGATAACGATCGTCGCGCGGCGCGGCATCCGCGGAGAGATCCCGGAACGTGTTGGTAAAATCAGCGCCGTTGTTTTGCATCCAGGTCAGCAGGGACTGGACCAATTCCGCATCGCCCCCCTCGGTGGTCTGCAACCCCAGCTTGGCCCGCATCCCAGTCAGCCAGTATTGCTCAAACAGGGCAGGGTACTGGCCGAGGATTTCCGTAGCGAGGGCGATCGCAGTCTCCTGTTGCGGCGCGATCAGCGGCAATAGTGTCTCGGCAAAACGAGCCAGGTTCCACTGCGCAATGGCCGGTTGGTTGCCATATGCATAGCGTCCGCCATGATCAATGGAACTGAAGACGGTATTCGCCCGGTAGACGTTCATGAACGCACACGGGCCGTAATCGATCGTCTCCCCCGAAATCGCCATGTTGTCGGTATTCATCACCCCGTGAATGAAACCGACCAGCTGCCAGCGTGCGATGAGTGCGGCCTGTCGGTCCAGCACCGCACGAAAGAATTCCAGATACCGGTTTGGGGCTCCGGCGACCTCCGGGAAGTGACGGTCGATCGCATAGTCGGCCAGCACCCGCAGGTTGGTATCGTCGTGCCGCGCGGACAAGTATTCGAACGTCCCCACTCGAATGTGGCTGGCGGCCACGCGCGTCAGGATCGCACCTGGCAGCCGGGTCCCGCGGTAGACGGCATCGCCTGTCGCAACCACGGCCAGACTGCGCGTAGTCGGAATGCCCAGGCCAGACATTGCCTCACTGATAATGTATTCGCGAAGCATCGGGCCGAGCGCCGCCCGGCCATCGCCGCGGCGCGAGTACGGTGTCTGTCCCGCCCCCTTCAACTGGATATCGACGAGCTGACCCGAAGGAGTGCGATGCTCACCCAGCAGGATCGCGCGGCCGTCACCGAGCATGGTGAAATTGCCGAACTGGTGCCCGGCATAGGCCTGCGCAATCGGCTGTGATCCGCTGGGCAGATCCTGCCCGGCAAACAGCGAGGCCGCAGCTTCGGCAGAGACATTTTCGAGATCCAGCCCCAGGTCTGCTGCCAGCCGATGATTGATGATGACCACCCGCGGCGCGACAGCTTTCGCCGGCCGCGCCGGGGCAAACAGTGCCTCTGGCAGCCGCGCGTACGTATTATCAAACTGCCAGCCCACAGGGCCAGGTTCTGCAATCGGTGCATTCAAAGTGGTCATCCCGCTACTCTAGACACGCATTCGCCTGCTCCCATTATAGGTAATGTGAGCAGGCGGCAAGAGTCTGCATGCGAATTCCAAGCGGGAGGATTGCAGTTCAGTCGATTCCACTCGCGGCATCACCTCTACTCAGGAATGGCCCCAACAGACACTCAATACCTGGACCACACGATGGTTAATTCCCTCACCGTCCCTCAGCGTGGCACTTCCCCCGCGACGCGACAGTTCAACATGGGACCTGACAAGCACAAGGCTGCTCAGCGCCGTAACGAGATTCGCTCCCACATTGCGGGCAAGTCCGCGACCGAGGGAACGACAAAATGGGCTCCGATGGATCGGAACTCCTGTTCGATCTGGATGAGGCGTAATTGCAGGTCTGCAGCGGGAAGGCTGGCCACTTCGGCTTCCGACAGACCAAGCGCATTACCAGTTTGCGTGACGGCGACGGTGACCGCTCCGGCATTCAACCCGGCTTCGATACCGACCGGGGTATCATCGACAATCAGTACCGAGTCCATCGGATAAACCCCGAGTTGTTGTGCGGCGAGGAAATTCATCCACGGTGCCGGTCGCCCCGCGGGGACGTCATCGGAGCAGACAATGACATCCGGCGCATACCCATGGCGAGCTGCCAGGGGTGCCACAACCGTCATGAGCTCGCGGGTATAGCCGGTCGTTGAACCGATCTGGACACCCCAGCCGCGCAATGTGGAGACCGCTTCCGGAATGCCGGGAATCACGTCTGATCCTTGAGCCAGCGTCTCCTTCTGCAGTGGCAGGAAGTCCTCATACATGGCGTCCACGTCCGCGTCACCGGGGGCCTGGCCATACTGCTGCTGCCACAAAGCAGAGACGCGGGGCAGGGTCGCGACAGTGGCAATATGGTCGCGCTTTGACCGGCCCATCGGCCCCCGCGCTTCGGCCACCGTGATCTCAATTCCCCGTCGACGAAAAATCTCGACAAAAACCCGAGTCGGCGCTCGACTGCCGTAATCGACCGTCGTGCCAGCCCAGTCAAAAATCACGGCCTTGATCGTCTTTTTCGCACTGCTCATTGCCAGCTCTCCCAGTCATTTTCCGCCAGACCAAACGACATTGTCATCCCCGAACCGCCCGTACCCGTGCGGACAAATACGTTCGGCAACGGCTCGGCCGAGAAGATCGCCGCCGCAGGATGCTTCGCATAAATCCCGTGCCAGCGTTCCTCGATGGTCCAATCTGGCACACGAATCACAGATTTCAGTTCTCGCAGAATCAATTCGTCGATGATCGTTTTATCGAACGGCTCGATGTCCGCATCGTACTCGTGTGAGTCCCCCAGAATCACGCAGCCCTGATCATTCTGCGATGCCATGACGTGAATGCCATAGCGATCGAGTTCCGGCGTTTCCTCAGCGACGCGACGCCTTAAGGCCCCCAGACTCGGGCAGACATCAAAGTTGCGGTAGTGACGTAATGTGAGGCCGCTGGCGAGATGCGGCCCGATCCGCCAGCCCCCGGACTGCGGCCGCGTCCTGAGCATCTGCAGTTTACAGCTTTGCAATCCAGACTCGGCCAGCACGTCAGGAAACAAGGTCGCGAAATCGGCTCCACCACACACGATCGTCCGGTCAAAATTCCAGCGTCGCCCATCGGCCGCCGCTGCCCAGCCCGAATCGATCTCGGTAATTGTGGTCTCAAACTCGAAGCGCACATCAAACGCGGACGACAGCCAGGCCGGCAACGCACGGATGGCAGCCGGGGGATTCACACAGACCTCCGACGGGCTGAAGAGTCCTCCGATTAATCTGTGGGGATTCGCAGCCGGCGACTGCTCGACCACTTCCGCAGCGGTCAGCAATGAACAATCCACCCCCAGTTGCGGGGCAAGTGAGTTGAACTCTTCCAGGACGGCCCATTCGTCAGCACGGTGCGCCAGATGGATTGATCCGCAGGGATTGGCCCAGATGTTTGATAGGGTCGCCACCTTCAACCAGCGTTCGCGGCTGCGAAGGGCCGTGGAATACAGGTCACCGGCGGGCTGACCAATCGGCCAGACCATGCCAAAATTGCGGATCGATGCTCCGCTGGCCCGCGCCGAGCGTTCGAACACCGTGACCCGATGGCCCCGTTCAGCGGCCGACCAGGCGTGCGCCAGCCCCACAATACCGGCCCCGACGACACCGACGTGTAACTGTGTCACTAATCATCCTTTCAACAGCAAGCCTGCAGAATGTCATTGATGTAACGGGCGAAGTGGTCAATTGGCGGCGTAACCAGCCGTGGTATCTTCGCTGCATCGTCCCAGCGGCGCAAGGCAACGGCAGCGGCATAGTGCGGGTGCGATTGAAAAGCCTTCACTTCGCCCGGAGACATGGCGCCCCCCTGGAGCGACAGACTGAGGATCGAAGGTGGACTGAGCTGCCTCAAATAGTCTGGATCCGTCGCAACCAGGTAGCGTTTCGCCGCCACGTGCAAACGCACCGGCTCGACGACCTCTGGTCCAAACCGCTGTTCGAGCCAACGGCCGGCAACCTCTTCATGCACATCGTCAATCCCGTGCTCCGGCGCGTCGTCGGGCAGGGCATGCAACAGATGCCCGACATCATGCAGCAGGGCCGCCACAACGAGGGCCGCGCGAGCACGGCTGCGTTCCGCGAAGTGGGCCGCCTGCAACGCATGCTCTTGTTGCGACACCGACTCTCGACCGTATTGCGAGGCCCCGCGTTCGTGAAACAATTGCAGAATTTCTGTAGTTGTCGGGTGATGCCGAACCTGCTCTGCTGCATCCATTCGTGAATTCCTCATGCAATCTTCACATGAAACACATCGATCTGCCGATGCCGCGGAAGTATACTCGCGTCGGTATCCAGAACGCACCAAGTCCGCGACCACCTTCCGAGAAAATTCATGAAGTCAGCCTCGGCCGATCCATCCAGCCCTCACCCCCACGATCAGCGTCGCGAACTGTTCTGGGTTATCTGGGGAGTGACGGCGGCTTTCGGCAGTTACTTCGCAATGTATGGGTTTCGCAAGCCTTTCACGGCCGGAGCCTACACCGACACCCTGTCCTGGGGATTGAGTTTAAAAACGGTACTGGTGACGTCGCAGGTCGCGGGCTATGCCCTGTCGAAGTTTATCGGCATCAAGATCATCGCCGAGATGCCGCCGCAGCGCCGGGCGTGGACCATGCTATGGCTGATCTTGTTTGCCGAAGGTGCCCTGATTCTGTTCGGCATTCTCCCGCGTCCGTGGAACGTCATTTGCCTGTTTCTGAACGGAATGCCGCTCGGCATGGTGTTCGGGCTGGTGATGGGATTTCTGGAGGGTCGCCGCCTGACGGAGTTATTAACGGCGGGATTGTGTGCCAGTTTCATCCTCGCGGATGGCGTGACGAAATCGGTGGGCGCGTGGCTGCTCGCGCAAGGGATTACCGAAGACTGGATGCCGAGCGTGGCCGGGCTCCTGTTTCTGGTCCCCTTTTGCATTTGTGTGGCGATGCTCGCCCAGATCCCCCCGCCCTCCCGAGAAGACATCGCCGCTCGCTGCGAACGTTTCCCCATGTCACGCGCTGAGCGGTGGGCGTTTCTGTTCCGGTACGGAATTGGTCTCTTTCCATTGGTATTGATGTATCTGGTCGTGACAATTGTGCGGAGCATCCGCGCCGATTTTGCCCCCGAGATCTGGCAAGGTCTGGGCAGCCCCGCCGTGCCGGGGACCTTTACCTATTCGGAAATCCTGGTGGCCCTGGGAGTTCTGGCGGTGAATGGCAGCATGGTGCTGATTCGTGACAATCGCCAGGCCTTCCTGGCTGCCCTGCTGACTTGCGGACTCGGCTTTGGTCTGTTGATTGTAGCCCTGCTGGCCCGCCACGGGGACCACCTGAATGATTTCAGCTTCATGGTGCTGATCGGGCTGGGACTGTACCTGCCATATGTTGCCATGCATACTACGGTTTTCGAGCGGTTACTTGGAATGACCCGTGAGCGTGGCAATATCGGGTTTCTGATGTACATTGCAGATTCCGTAGGTTATCTGGGCTATGTGACGGTCATGTTGGCCCGCAACTATTTGAATGTCGCGAACGACATGCTGGGACTGTTGACGACCGTTTGCTGGCTGACAATCGGCATTTCGGTATGCTGCCTGATAATGAGCTGGTGGTACTTCGCAGGTCTGCAGACAGCGAGCGCGATCACGTCCACCGTAAAGGAAGTCGCATGACGGGCAGTCTGGCCGCAGTGTTTGGCGGGGTCGCCGGGCAAATCTCGTTGCAGGAATTGCTGATTCCCACTCCGCAGGCATCGGAAGTCGTGGTCCGAGTGCTCGGCTGCACCCTCTGCGGTAGTGACGTCCATTCATTTGAGGGCCGCCGCACCGTGCCGGTACCGACGGTCCTCGGGCACGAGATCGTGGGCGAGATCGTTGAATTCGGCGATACTGACGCGCACCATGATCTGGCCGGCCAGGCCTTGCAGATTGGTGATCGCATTACCTGGGCGATTGTGGCCAGCTGTGGCGAGTGCGCCTTATGCACACGCGGCTTGCCGCAGAAATGCCTGCACGCGGTCAAGTACGGCCACGAGGCCTTCCAGCCTGGGCGTGAGCTCCTCGGCGGCCTGGCCAGCCATTGCCTGCTGGTCCCTGGAACTGCCATCGTACGTCTGCCCGATACCTTGCCGCTGGCGGTGGCTTGTCCGGCAAGTTGTGCCACGGCCACCATTGCCGCCGCCCTGGAGGCAGCCGGCACTTTGCAGGGGCGCACGATCTGTCTATTTGGCGCCGGGATGCTGGGACTCACGGCGTGCGCCATGGCCCGCTCGCTCGGTGCGGCGGAAGTCGTCTGCATTGATCCTGAGCCTCTGCGTCGAGACCGCGCCCTCCTGTTCGGTGCGACACGCGCCGCGTCCCCCGCAGAAATGGCCGACGTCACGCATGCTGCCGTGGGGAAACTTGGTTTCGATACCATCATCGAGCTCTCCGGCAATCCGGCCGCCTTTCAGGCCGCGTGGCCTCACGTGCGACTGGGGGGAACGCTGATCCTGGTTGGTTCCGTTTTCCCGGGAGCTCCGGTGCCCATTCCACTCGAACAGATCGTTCGCCGGCAATTGACGATTCGCGGCATTCACAACTACGCCCCGCATCACTTGCTGATGGCGGTCAAATTCCTGACGGCTCACCATCATCAATACCCTTTTGCCGACCTGGTAGCGCAATGGCTCCCGTTGACAGCCATAGGAACTGCATTCGCGGCCAGCATCCAGCCCAATGCCATCCGCATCGGCATTGCCCCATCTCTTAGTGCACCCTGAATCCTGACAATCGGGTTGCCTCTCTACGACGCGAGTCTTCCGCGGCGGAACGCCGTAGTGCTCTGACAAATCTTCTGCCAAATCTCAGTAGTCGGGTGCCGCTGGCTCGGTCAATGCTGTTTGCGAGTCAAATGACACGCGGCACTGGCCGAGCCAGTGGCCCCCAATCCCAAGATCAAACGTTGACAAAACACCGAGTATGGCCCGCCGGGTCGTCCCAACTCCTTGAGCCAGTTCTCGTCAGAATAGCCGCTCGGATTCCGAGCCCAGCCACCCAGTTTGCGACACATTCGTCAGTATGCAAATAATTCAGCGTGACCAGTGGCGAGTTGCCCCTCGCAGGGAGAAAACGATTAACACCTTGAACACGACAACCACCAGGCTCCTGCTGCTGACGATTGCCTATCTGGGATTCATCAGCCTGGGGTTTCCTGATCCGGTAGCGGGGGTCGCCTGGCCGAGTGTGCGTGACACCTTTTCTCTGCCACAAAGCAGTTTCGGGCTGGTCTTCATTGCCTTAGGCTGTGGCTACTGTGCGTCGGGGTTCTTTGGCGGCAAACTGACGCAACTGCTGGGGCTCGGCAATCTGCTGTGGATCAGCAGCGGACTGGTGGCAGTCGCCATGCTGGGGAGTTCAATGGCCGCCGCGTGGCCAGTGTTTGTCGCCTGTGCCGTCATCTGGGGGCTGGGTTCGGGGGGCATCGATGCCGGATTGAATTCCTACGTGTCCAACCACTATTCCGCACGTCATATGAACTGGCTGCACGCCTGCTACAGCATTGGGGCCACTCTGGGACCACTCCTGATGACGGCGGCGCTGGTTCGTGCCGGATCGTGGCGAATCGGCTACACATTGGTCGGTGGCGTGCTCGGATTAATGACGTTGCTCTTCTTGACGACACGTCAGCGCTGGACCGCGCCGCCGCAATCTGCGGGGGGCGGGGTGACTCCCCCAGTCAGTATGCGAGCTGCCCTGCAGGTCCCCCTGGTCTGGCTGCAGGTCGTCATCTTTTTCCTGTATGTCGGACTGGAGTTCACGGTGGGACAGTGGAGCTTCACGGTGCTGACTGAATCGCGTGGCCTGAGCCCGGATCTCGCGGGATTACTGACCGGTGGTTACTACGGCGCGATTGGTGTGGGACGCGTTCTCACCGGAGTCATCGCACATCGTACCGGAGTTGATCCGATTTTACGGCTATCGATGTTCGTCGCAGTGCTGGGCGCGGCAATCTTTGCTTTCGCCCCTGCGGGAACTGGCGACGTGGCGCTGATCCTCATTGGGCTGGGACTGGCGCCGGTCTTCCCGTGTTTAATGTCGCGAACGCCGGAAAGGCTGGGGACTGATTACTCGGCACACGCCGTCGAATTTCAAGTCAGTTCCGGCATGCTGGGCGGTGCACTGGTGCCGGGGCTGACGGGTTTAATCGCGGAGCAGCTGGGACTCGAATTCGCCTCCCAGTTCGCCGTGGTTCTGGCTGCGCTGCTCTGGATCATGCACGAAGTACTGGTCTGTGCGACCTCCACCCGCCGCGGTTAACGGCCGCCGGTCCAGGCTCGCCGGCCACTCGCTAATTTGCAGCACAGTCGATCAGATTGAGTGTTGACCGAGCATGGAGATTGGCAGCGACTACAGTGTCCCTGCCAATCGCAAAGAGTGAAAAGAGTTATTGACGGCACGTCGGAATCACGCGTCGCGTTCCTCTAACGGCTGATTTTCCGGGCTCACTTCGTACGTGTCGTCTTCGTCCATGGCTTCGTCTTCGATGAGTATAAACGGATTCGGCGCGGGAGGTTTCGGATCGACATCGAGCGGATCGCTTTGACGTTCCGGTGGGGTGAGCTCGACGGGATCAGGTGGCACGAATTCGGGGGGGAGATTGGGCATGATGTTTCCCGAGAGAGCTTTGTGGCAAAGAAGTCACTATAATCGCGCTCGTCTCATTCCACAAATTATGGTCGCGAAGGAGGTCGATTCGTGGACCAGGGAATGCCTGCTGTGGAATGCGTTCTCGCTGGTGTCGAATCACCGGGCGGCGGTTGGGTTTGCGGCCCCGCCAGTTCGATGTTGTCCGCGGGGTAGCGCCGTTGATTGATGTCTTGCTGCTCGCCTTGAGGCGGCTTAACATTCGGGTATCTCATAGCTCCTCCCGAGAATTTCCTGTTCTGAGTTCAGACGACAACGAGTCCGAAGGGCATGCCATTCGCATTCACCTGGAATACTGACAGCGAAGGCCGTGCCAAGCGATTCTGTCTTTTTGTCGGATTCTCGGAATGCCAAACTCACAAGCGATTTCCTGCACTGACTGACGAGCCTGCATTGAAGACACCTGCATTCAAGACAACAGTATTGAACACAACAGTGCTAACACTTCTCGCGTAAAGGACTAATCATGGGCAGCGAAGACTTTCGGATCATTCCTCACATGGTCGCCCAGGCCGTACATGCATCCGACCCTGATCTTTACCGCTACATTATTACGTTTGCATCCTCGGGCCAGCCCTTGTTCGTCGCCGCATCCTCAGACAATCAGCCGATACTCGTCAGTGACGACAAATCCGCCTTGAGATTCCCGACGATTGAGGATGCGGAACAGTGGCTGGCCACGGCGCGGCCGGTCTTAGTGACGCAACTCAGCGGGCCAGATCGAGTTTAATCCAGTCCGAGCAGACCTTAAAGATGGAGTCGATGCGAGACGTTGCTGTGCATCGGCGTTCCCCAGGAATCAGGAAAACACACCGTGATGTACATCGTATCGCTCCGGGCGAACCTCATCGTCCTCGTCGCTCTGTGGGCAGCTCCGCTTGCGACATTGTTTGCCCAGGATACGCCCGCCGCGGTGCCGGTGATCACGCTCAAGGTCGCGGCCGATCGCGCGGACGCGATGTACAAAACCGGGGAAACGGCCACGTTCACGATCGAAGCCCTCCAGGACGGTCAGTCCCTCGCCGACGGCAAAGTCGTCTGCACATTGTCCAAGGACGGTTGGCAGCCACAGCCGCCGCAGACGATCGTGTTAAAGGACGGCAAAGCCACCCTGGTGGGCAAGCTCGACGAACCCGGCTTTCTGCTGTTGCGTGCGACACTTGGAAAGACGACCACGCTGGCCGGGGCTGCCTATGATCCGCTGCAACTCAAGCCCAGCCTGCCGGTGCCGGATGATTTCGACCAGTTCTGGGCCGCACAGAAGTCGGCGCTCGCCCAAGTCTAAATTAAATCGACTCTGACACCCGTCGCAGCGCCGGGAAAAGGCCTTGATGCGTTTGACGTCCAGGTCGAGTGCCTCGGAAAACCGGTATCCGGCTACTTTGGCCGCCCGCAGAACGCCAAGCCAAAATCACTCCCCGCGATTCTGTTCGTACATGGTGCGGGGGTCCGTAGTTCCACCCTGGGCAGCACGCTGTGGGCCACTCGGGAAGGTGGAATGCTGGCGCTCGATATCAACGCGCACGGAATCCCAAACGGCAAACCCGCAGAGTTCTACACAGACCTCGCTGCCGGCGAGTTAAAGGACTATCGCAGCGCGGGCCGCCAGGATCGCGAACAATGTTACTTCAAAGGCATGTTCCTTCGTTTGATTCGGGCGATCGACTTCCTGACTGCTCAACCCGAGTGGGACGGCAAGACTGTCATCGTCTACGGCAGCAGTCAGGGGGGCTTTCAGGCGCTGGCAGCGGCGGGACTCGATACGCGTGTCACGTTGATCTGCGCCGGCGTGCCGGCAGGTTGCGACCACACGGGCAGTGTCGCCCAGCGGATCAGTGGCTGGCCCAAGATCGTCCCCCACGATGCCCAGGGTAACCCCGATCCCCTGGCACTACAGACGGCACGCTACTTCGATTGCGTGAACTTCGCGACGCGGGCGAAGTGCCAGGCCGCGGCCGTCACCGTGGGTTTCATCGACACCACCTGTCCGCCCACCAGCGTCTATGCAGCCTACAACGCCCTGCCGATTTCCAAGGCCATTCACGCCGATGTCGCGGCAGGTCACACCAATACCCCTGCCGCTTCGAAGTTTATGCAGGATGCAGCCTATCGCCATGTGCGCGACATGAAATGATTCGTCGCGCACATTGTGCTCACGTCGATCAACGTCACGACATGCCGGGACTCCTGCCAACTCCAATGACGCTGTCGAAGCAATCTCGCATCGACCAGGCATGAGGCCCAGCAGGCACTCGCCATCGCCAAATCGCACTACCACGCCCTCTGGCCGCTCCATTAGCTCCGCCAGTGCGGCGATTTTTGTTGCAGTTTATGAACAAAGTGGACCGATACAAAAGCATGCGGTGATCGAGCACCATAGGATTCATGCTGCGCCAGCACAGGGAGGTAGCCGTGGTTCGCGCACGGAACGCCCGGACGGTCGGTGTGCCGTTTTCTGTTGTGGTGCTGTTACTCTCTCTGACGCCGCTGGCGTTGCGCGCAGATTCTGACGAGACTTCAGAAGTTGCCCCGCCGTCGGAATCAAATGCGATTCTGACCGAACCTCCCGTGCCTGCAGGCCAGCACCTCACGCTACCATCATCCGGGGGCAAGGAATTCTGGTCGCGTCCGCAACTGACCGGTGAATGGGATGACTCGCGCGACACAAGCGCTGAAAATGGCTTAACGTTCTTTGGCGACCTCACCCAATACTACCAGGGGGTGACCACCGGTGGCCTGGCACAGAAGTTCAAGTACGGTGGCCGCGGCGACTATCTGATCGACGTCGACACCCAGAAACTCGGACTGTGGGATGGTGGTCACCTCGATCTCCGCGCGGAGACGCGCCTGGGACAGGACTGCAACGACATCGACGGCACGGTGGCACGTTCAAACTTTGCGATGTCACTCCCACTGTCGGGCGAGAATGTCACAGCTCTGACAGGGGTCCAATACACGCATACTCTCTCGGAGAGCATGTCCGTTTTTTTCGGGAAGCTCAACATTCTGGATGGGACCCCGACAGCTTATGCCCGAGGGATGCGGCTGAATTATTTCTGGAACGTAGCGATGCAATCAAACCTCAGCCGAGCCTATCTCTACCCCAGCACCCTGGGTGCGGGCGTTACAGTTCGGAACGACGTTGACTCGGTGTTCAATTTGTATTTACTGGATACGCACTACACTCCGACAACCAGCGGATTGTCGAATTTGTTTTCGAACGGGATGGTCGCTTACGGCGAATACCAGGTGCAGACCAACTGGTGCGATCTGCCGGGACATAGCGCAATTGGATTGCTCTATTCCACTGCGAAGCGAACAACCCTCGATCCGAATCCTTACCAATTCCTCGAGGCCATCCTCACGGGGGAGCCACTTCCCCAAAAGGACTCCGCCTGGACCGTGATCTATCGGTTCGATCAGGTCGTGCATGCCGATGGGGAAGACGCCAGACGCAACTGGACTCTCAATAGCGACCTCGGCCTGACCGACGGGAATCCGAATCCGATTCGCTGGTTCGCCAATGTGTCTCTGGTGGGCGGCAGTCCGATCCGCGGTCGTGAGGACGATTCGGTGGGCATCGGTTATTACCACCTGGGAGTCAGCCACCTGCCGATCCTGACGACCCTCGGGTTTGGTGCCGAAAACGGGGTGGAGTTGTTCTATAACGCGGCCATTACCGCCCGCTTCCACGTGACACCCGATTTGCAAATTCTTGATCCAGCTCAGCGACACAATGCCACAGCCCTCCTTGTGGGCATCAGAGCCAGACTGTCGTTCTGACCCGCCCCCGCCAGCCAATTGTGTGCACTCTGGCACAACCGGCACTCGTGAGTGTGAGCGGTACTGACACATTCCAATGATCCCGGGTGAGACGCGGATTAGTCTCGCCAGGAACTTGCGATTCTGGTCCTGATCGCGTGTCCGCGACGTACCGCTGGTGGATAGCGGCGGGCAGATCTGTCATGGTACTGCGGCTAAAAAACGCAATCGCCAGCCAACTGACACTTCATCAAAGACACTTCGTCACGACGCCAGGGTCTCCGAACGATCGACCAGACCGGGTAGCGAGATCCCATCCTCTGCATGGGTCACCTTAACCTTGGAACCAGCAGGCGAATGGCGGGTGAGCAACTCTGCCAGGTAAGTCAGGTCTTCCTCGCTGATGTCGACGAACGAATCGAGGGACCGGATTGCCGCCAGGACTTCTTCGTGCGCGGTTGGAGACGATGTCCTCGCGGTGACTCGCGACGGATGGTGGGGAGCATTCAGGCTCGCGGGATAACGCCGCCACTGAAAGGGCGAGTTAATGAGCACGGCCAGCAGCACCATGACCAGGGCATTGGTCAGCACGGGAAACAGCACAAACGTCAATCCCAGATCGCGGATCGCGTCTCCCCCCATCACGGCGGCCAGCGCCGTGGCGCCGCCCGGGGGGTGAATGCACTTGAACTGGTGCATGGCTCCGATGGTCAGACCGACCGCACAGGCTGCAGCAACGACGGGATCTGAAATGTAATGCACACAGGCGACGCCGATGGCGGCAGCAATTCCCTGCCCGCCAAGGACCGGCCAGGGTTGCGAAAGGGGACCGTGCGGCACTGCGAACAGCAGCACCGCGCTGGCCGCCATGGATGTCACAATTGCCGTCGCATCCGGGACTGGTAACGCCCAGTAAGAAAATACGATCAGCGAGAAGATCGACAGACCACCACCACATGCGGCGATGATCTTCTCTTTGATACTGACTTCAATCAGCTCGATGCCGAGCCACTTCGGTAGGGTCATAGGGGGCAAACTTCATCGGATGATCTAGAGAGAGAGAGAGAGTGGTCGACGTCATTCGTCATTGAGCGGTATCGTGATGACCAAGCCCGAGAAGCGTGGTGTCTTGGGGGGCGGAGCAAGGACTCCGGTATGGCAACTGACGCATCCCGCACCGAGCGGTATCGCCGTCGCCCGGTGGTAGTAGCCCTTTTCAATCAGTTCTACCTGGTCTTTACCATTGGAGATTTCTTTCGCGGCGTGGATCTCGAAGTCGGTCTCGGGCTCGTGATTCACGCTCATGGCCCGGGTGTTCACCGCAATCCATCGTGCTTCGACCTTCGACTGCGTTTTCATCTCGGAAAAGACATCTTCCATCGCCCGCGCTGGAAGTGTGGAGCGCTCCTTGCGGAAGTAGTGCCGATGCATGGCGTGCAGCGTGGACTCATAGATCTCGTGCATCAACGTCGCCCGGTCACGTGCCACTGCCACAGAAACACGGTACTTGGCTTCCGGCCGTTCTTCGGAACCTGACTGCGACGCCGGTTGCGGTTCGACTTTTTGTTCTGCCGGGGACTGTAACGCCGAGCAGAGCAGCCACATCGCTCCAACTCCCAAGCACAATTGGGGCCATCGTCGTGAGTTCATTGTCGCACTCCTGAATCAAAGGTATCAGCAGTTCATCGTGGCGAATCGCGTCTCGCTTACGAGCGTGACGCCGCCGCGTCGGGTGGGTGACCTGGTCTGCAGGTCAATCGTCTCAAGTTCTGTTGTGGGAGGCGTACCACGGGCATTGACGTGGATGTCGCTGCCGTGGCGAAATCTGAAGTGCCG
>CAZQUW010000006.1:16187-32319 GCA_964596215.1 uncultured Planctomicrobium sp.
GGTGGGTGGTTGCAGAGTATTCTGGGCAGGCTGACCTTCACTGGCTCCCGAGTCGTTGCAGCACGGCGCGCACGATTCGATCACAGCGCACACCGCCAAATTGATACAGTTGACGAACCGTGGTGCCAATTCGTTCGTCAATCCGCTCGCGCAGCAGCGAGCGGGCGCGGTGCAGGCGTACTTTGACATTCGCCGCGGTCAGATCCAGACACGCGGCCGTTTCGTTAGTATCGAGTCCTTCAATCATACGCATCGCAAAAACGGTTCGCAGATCGTCCGGTAATTCATCCACCGCTTGCGTGAGGATGATCCCAAGTTCCCGCGTATTCGCTGCCTCCTCGCCCCCGTCGTTGACTAATGGCGCGATCATCTGATGCTGTTCCTGGTCTGCGAGATCAACGGTCTGTATCCGTTTTCGTTGTCTGAGACGAGCAAGCCCTTCGTGTAATGCAATTTTTGTCAACCAGGTCGAAAACATCGCCCGGCCGGCAAACTGAGCCAGATGTTCAAACGCGCGGACATAGGTCTCTTGAACCACATCTTCCGCTTCATCGTCGTTTCCGACGACACTGCGCACGATTCGAAACAGACGCTGGTTGTACCGGCGCATGATGAGTTCAAATAAAGGCAGATCGCCTGCCAGGACACGACACACCACTTCCTCGTCCGAAAGCGCTGGAGCTGGCGGAGTCGGATTGACCGTACCGTCTGCCTGGTCTTCATCTGGAGGCGACATCTGTTTTACTTTCCTGGCACCATGAGTCGAACGGCTTTCATTCTTCTCTCTATTATGACTGCTGAGGGGAGAAAACGCCTTTCACTCCGGCTAGTCTTCACCCCTACTGAGTCACGACCCTCAATTTGGTTACAAAAATCGTAAGAAATTATTTTTCAGCGGCCCGTGCTGCGAGATCCCGTCGCGTTAAAACTTGCTGGATGCGTCTCTCGTCGACAGCGATGATCTCGACGTAAGTTCTGATTAAAAAGGGGTTAACGTACCACTGCCAGGGCCCGAGTCGATTGATTTCGCGACCCGGAATGGAATTGAATAGTCAACCTCACCGTGGATTAGGCAAGTAGACGGCGGTGGACATTGCCCCTCTGCAGACAGGGCGTATGAGGGAATGGTCGGGTAAGATCTTCTCACCGAGGTCCAACAGGCCTGGTTGATGATCGCTCAGCAGCCTGCCATCACCACCAGTCCAATTCCTGTGAGCGGGTCCGGAACCGCGTGTAATCTGACAACGGAGAAAGTAATGCCCGCAACGTATCATCATATCCTCGACCTCGCCAAGGAAGCCGAGCCGCCCGTCGATGGCATCTTGAGCAAGACCATTTTTCAGGACGAACAGATCAAGGCCGTCGTCTTCGGCTTTGGTCAGGGGCAAGAACTTTCTGAACACACGGCAGCGAAACCGGCCATGCTGTTCTTCGTGAAGGGCGAAGGCACCATTGGACTGGGCGACGACGTTCAGGACGCTCAGCCAGGAACCTGGGTCCACTTTCCCGCCAATCTCAAACATTCAATCAAAGCCCGAACGCCGCTGGTCATGTTGCTGGTCCTGCTGAAATCATAAACAGGAACGTCGCATGATTCAGATGAAGCGCGCCTATGAAGAACCTTCCTGCCGGGACGGTCAGCGAATTCTGGTCGAGCGGTTGTGGCCGCGCGGGGTCAGCAAGCAGAAGGCAGCGATCGACCAATGGTTGAAGGAACTGGCCCCCAGTACGGAACTGCGAAAATGGTTCCATCACGATCCTGAGAAATGGGCCGAATTCCGCGAACGCTATCGGGCCGAATTGGATCAGAAGGCCGAACTGCTGGCTCCGCTAGAGCAACGCATCGCCGCAGGAGTGGTTACGTTCGTGTATGCCGCCAGCGATGAGCAACACAATAGTGCCCTGGTTCTCAAGGAATATCTCGAAGAGCGCATGTAATTTCCAACGGGCTGCGGATTCAGTGCTTGCCGTCATCCTGGTTGCCGTGTTTCGAGACAGCGGCAGACACGCACTCCGCGGTCAGACCCAGTGTTGCATCAAAACTTAACACTTTGCAATCCTTAACACGCCGCAGTGCCCCAGCCTGCGACTCAAGTACCTTGACAATCGAAACGACCGGACGATCATAAAGCGATCCTCAATTGAACCCTCAACCGGAGTACCCCATGCCTTTGTCCCGCCTGGCATTTCTATTTTTTCTCACCCTGGCACCGTGCAGTGTCCTCTATGGCGAGCCGGCCAAGGAGCGGCATGTCGTCGTGATTTGCGTCGATGGACTGCCGGCAGCTCTGTTTGACGATCCAGTGGCGTCGATGCCCGCGATTCGTGGCCTGGCCGCGAAGGGGGTTCGAGCGAAGGGGATGATTGTTTCCAATCCGTCGGTGACCTGGCCAAATCACACGTCTCTGACCACCGGCGTGCGGCCCGAGAAACACGGGGTGCTGTTCAACGGAGTGCTCGAACGGACCGGCCTGGGATTGCCCGTGAAGGTGAATCCTCGCAAGGACAAGTCCGAATTGATTCAAGTCGGTACGATCTATGACGCCCTGCACAAACAAGGCCTGACCGCTGCCGCGATCAACTGGCCCTGTACTCGCAACGCAACCAGCCTCATCGCCAATTTTCCCGACGTGCCCGAGGCGTTCGACCACACTACGCCGCAATTGATCGCCGAAATGAAGCAAGCCGGCCTGCTGACCGATCGGGACATTAAAGATTTCGGCAAGTTGAGTGGCCCCGCTCGTGATCGGATCTGGACCAATGCCGTCTGTCATTGCATTCGGAAGCACAAGCCAAACCTGGTGCTGTTCCACCCCCTGAATGTCGACGGAACGCACCATAAATACGGACCACAGACCCCCGCGGGCTACACGGCTGTGGCATTGGCCGACACTCTGGTACATGATGTCGTCCGGGCCATTGACGAGGCCGGAATTCGCGAGCAAACAACAATCTTCATCGTCTCGGATCACGGCTTCATGGCGATCCCTAAAACAATTCAGCCCAATGTCGTCCTGCGCCAGGCTGGACTGTTGACCGTGCAAGGCACGGCGATCGACTCCGCGCGGGCGCAAGTCATCCCCGAAGGGGGCATCGGCATGCTCTATCTGACCGTCCCCGATCAGCTCGAAGCCGACCGGAAAAAGATCATCGACCTTTTCAAGGACCGCGAAGGTGTGGCCGCAATTCTGACTCCGGAAGAGTTTTCGAAATACGGACTGCCGCAGCCCAGAGAATACCCGCAGATGGCCGACCTGATCCTGGTGGCCAAAGACGGCTACGGAGTCGGTGCGGCCGCGACGGGCGAAGATTTCGTCATCAAGAGCGAAGCCACCCTCGGCACTCACGGTTTTCTCTCGACGAATCCCAAAATGAATGCCACGTTCATCGCATCGGGGGCATCCATTCGCGAAGGTGAAACGATGGAGGTCGTCGAGAACATCGACCTGTCCCCCACCATCGCGCATTTACTGCATGTTGATTTCACCGCAGACGGAAAACTGGTCACGCCAGCTTTGCGAGAAAAATCGGCACCTTGATGATCCGTTGAGCCGTCAATATTAACTCGCGGCATGCGCACCATTTGTCCGGTGGCGTTCCCGGCAAACGAAAGGCAGCACAACCCCATGCGACACGCAGACGAGGCGACAGGGCCCGAGACCGAGTACTCCCGCCGGACTGTGCTCAAACAGTGCGCGGCAGGCCTGATGGCTGTTGGAGGCGTGACAGCGATGAATCCACAACTGCTGGCAGAGGAACTCGCCCCAGTTCCGAAGATTGAGCCGCGACCGTGGGTCGCTGTTCGGGGCATTTACGGGGGAGTGCCGCAAGCCATCTTCGAACGGGGCCAGCTGCCTGCCGATTATGGGATCAACGCGATCTGGGCGGGCTCGGGTAGCCTGAAGCAGGAAGACATCGACCGTTGCCACAAGCTGGGGCTGAAAGTCTTCGCCGAATTCAACTCGATGCACTTCGCCACGTATCTGAAGGATCATCCGGAGGCCGCCCCCATCGGTGCTGATGGCCAGCCTTGCCCGCCGCCGCACGACTGGCAGGGCGTCAGCCCGTTTCACGCCGGCTACCGCAAGAACAGGATGGACGAATTTGGCCGCGTGCTGGAAACATTCGACATCGACGGCATCTGGCTCGATTACCATCACTCCCATGCCAGTTGGGAGCGAGACGAGCCGGCGATGCCCGACACCGATTTCTCTCCGGTCGCGCTGCGGCAGTTCACAAGTAAGACAGGAATTCAACTTCCTGCCCCAGTCCCCGAGGCTGCGAAGTTGCTGCTGGGGGCGCAGCGGGATGCGTGGACGCAGTTCCGTTGCGATGTCTTCACCGACTGGGTTCGTGAGTACCGCGAGATCCTGAATGCCGTTCGGCCACGGGCTTTACTCGGAACGTTCCACTGCCCATGGTCGCCCGAAGACTTCGACGGGGCAATCCGTCATAAACTGGCGATCGACCTGCCGGCCCAGGCGAAGTACCTCGACATCTTCAGCATCATGCCCTACCACGCACGATTTGGGCACCCGCAAGATCCCGCCTGGATTGCCCGGCAAACTCAAAGCCTTGGCAAGCTGCTGAATCTCAAAGGAGTGCCCGAAGAGAAACAGAAGATCTGGCCGATCGTCCAACTCGCTGATTGGGGCCCCACGGTTGCCGCCGCACAGATCCCGCAGATTGTCGACTATGGCACGCGGCTTCCCGCCACTGGCGTGATGGTCTTTCACTGGAGCGGCATCTCGCAACAATGGGACAAGGTTGAGTCCCTGGGTAAAGTCTATCGCGCGATGAAACCCGCCTCGCCGTAGGGTTGGCAAGGCGGGGCTCAAGTTCGCCAGCGCGACCACGTCATCCAGACCGCGTCAGTGGCACAAGCTCGGAATCGAACTGTGACAAAGTCTAGGGCACCACATCGCTCGGTGAGTCAATCAGCAGATTGTTCGAAAAGTGGATATTCTCGCTTTTCGGAGCTCGCAGCTCGACGGCTTTCGGCACACTCGAAAAGGTGTTGCCCGTGATGGTGACATCGCGTGTCCCTTCCAGGACGAGACCGCCTGCTAACTGGTCGTTGAGCTTGCGCTGCACGGCACCTTCGCCGATATAGCTGTCGCAGAACGTGTTGCCCGTCACTGTAATCCGGCTGCTGTCTTTGCCGATTCGCAGACACCGCGTGTCGAGTTGCGGGGGCTGGGTCCCGTCCTTGGCTTTAGGCGGCATCTTGAGCAATGGGAATGTGTTGGCTGACACGGTACAGCCATGCGCATCGAGCAGATCGATACCGCCGCCGTTGTGAGCGATCACGTTGGACGACAGGGTAATCCCATAACAATCGCGTGCCAGCACGACCGCGCGACCGTCGCATTCCTCGATCATGTTGCCGGAAACGACCGAGCCGTAAGTGTTCTCGATGACGACTCCGTCCCCGAGATGGTCATCGATACAGTTTCCCGTCAGGCAGAGATTGTAGGCGTCGAAACAGTGCAGAGCATCACGATTCTCTTCAAACTGATTGCCGGAGACCACAATGTCGTGACAGCCTGGCAAGTTCAACCCGGTCTGCTTGTTATAAGTGATCAGACAGGCATTAACGCGGGCATCTTCATAGCAGCGGTCGAGCTTGATGCCATCGCCACCATGATAGCTGACCGTGACCCCCTGCAGGAAAATCTCGTTGACCAATACGGCCTCGATGCCATTCCCACTTTTTTCCTGCCCGGTAATGCGGAACTGACTGAGCATGACACGCCAGAGGGCGTCGGCTGATTTGACCTTGTCACCAGCGGGATGCTTCACCAACAGGGCTGGCTGACCGTCCGTGTTGATATTCTTGATGTGGGTTGCGGCTCCGGCACCTTGAATGAGAACGTCTCCCCGCGACAACAGTAAGGGCTGAGAAATTTCGAACGTTCCCGGAGGAATCCGCACGACCCCGCCTTCCGGTGGAATGGCATCGAACGCCGCCTGCAGGGATGAAAACTGGGCTGCGTCGATCTCCGCCCGAGCCCCCGGCAGCATCGCCGCCGGCTTCGTTTCCGTGGTCCGGGATTCTTGTGCCACACCAATCCAGGCCATTCCTGTAAACACGACAGCCAGTAGAGCAAGTCCTCGAATCATGCTGTTGCCACTCCTTACATTGCTTCCAATGAGGTCGTACATGGATTCCACCCGTCACAAGTCCACACCGAACTCCCCCCAACTGACTGACCGTCAGTGCGACCTTCGAAGCGGGGGCCACGTGCCTCCGTCTCACCTAGCCGGTGCACCAGCCGGGATTTTTGCGAGGAACACGTCGTTGCTGCCGCGATTCGGGACGTCGTGGCTCCCGAACTTCGCGGCCCCGCTGCAGGCGCCAGAGAGATAGAGATTTCCTTGACCGTCTGCCACAATGGTGTAGGCGTGATCGGTCCGGTCGCTGCCGGCCTGCAGGAACCATTGCTGTGCTCCATTACGGTCGTACTTGACGATCTGGATATCCGAGCCAGGCTGCCTGGTGCTCTGGGGTGTACCGTCAAATTCAACGCGTCCGGCAAAGGAACCAGTCAGAAAACTATTTCCCTTGCCATCCGTCGCGACGCCCAGACCATAGTCAATTGCCGGCCCGCCCGCCGTCTTTGTCCAGAGTCGCTGCCCCGCTGCATCGAAGCTCGTCAGCAGCATGTCGTGCTGGCCCAGATTCATAACACTGCGATCCGCGAGCTTCAGTTCGTTCTTAAACATGCCCGCGGCCCACACATTACCCTTGGCGTCCGCCGTGATCTCATGAATCATCGCATTCGAGCTGCCGTGCCCCGCATGCAGCCAACCGAGGTTGCCTTTGGCGTCAAACTTGGCCACCAGGATGTCTTGCCCGGCCGTATTACTGACTTTCTGACCACCAAACGTACTCATCCCGCCAGCGTAGCCGCCGACATAGCAATTCCCCTGTTGATCAACGGCAATCCCATGCCCTGAACTCGAACCCGTTCCGTCTGCTGCGCGACTCCACAGCAACTCGCCTTCGACACTCATGGCCATGCAGAAAACATGAGACGGGCCGGGGTGGCCCAGCTTTGCCCCAGCGAATGATCCCTCACCAACAACCGCTCCCGTCACGAACACCTGGCCCAGCTTGTCTGCCGCGATGCCGTGACCATAGTCATACCCCGGGCCACCGCCGGACTTGATCCACGCCAACTTTCCCTGGGCATCGTACTTCGCCACGAACAGGTCGTATTCCCCCGCGTTCTCAATCTTGACCTGATCGAACGTGGCTTCAGGACTTTCGTAATGTCCCGTCACATAAATGTTGCCAGCGGCATCCGCCGTGATCGCATAGCCACGATCAATCTTCGCCCCACCGCCGCTGCGGGCCCATAGAATCGTTCCCTGCGGATCAACCTTGGCCACGAAGAAATCCATGGCACCGATGCTCGTCAGAGTGTGTTCGCCGAAGGTCGCAGTGCCTGTGAATTCGCCCGTCAACAGGACGTTACCGGCGGAATCCACTGCGATCCCGCGCGTCTTGTCATGTTGCGTCCCGCCAGCCGAGATCGCCCACGCAAACGTCGGCGGTGTCTGAGGCTCAGCAGACTGCACGCGGACCGCCAGCACTGCGTGAGTGCCAGTGACAATCAACATCGCCATCAAAACTGCAAATTCCCGAACCATTTCATACCTCATCTTTTTAATATTCCCACGGCTGCTGCAATCGCCGGTAGAGATTGGCTGAGTACCGCTGGAACCGCGGCCCGGATTCAAAACTGTGGATTGACAACTGGCCGCGCAACTGGTCCAGCGGGATACTTCGTTAATGTGCCGCTACTTGGACTTCAGACCAACGGTATTCACGGCGATGACGCGGTATTGATAAGTCTTCCCGGCTTCCGCCTTGACGTCCGTGAAACGCATCTCGACCAGTGGTTGAGTCGGCGTGTCGCTGTACGAGAGGTTCTGAAAGATCGGCCGGCCAAAGGGGTTCTTGCCTTGCTCGGGGACGTTGGCGAGGAATTTCCCATCACGCTCGATGATGAAGCTGGCGAGACCACTTTCAAGATCCGCGTCGGCCGACCAGGTCAGCACGTTCCCTGAGACTTTCAGATTGGAGGGTGCAGGGGGCGGCGTGGGGTCAGTGACTGCGGAGTCTTTAGAGTACTGCAACCAGGCGGCAGCCACAGACTCATTCGGTAGCCATACAGATTTCTCCACGGCGCCGGTAAACTTCGCCTCCGGCACGGGAGCCACAATATTCGGTTCTCCCGTATTGAGGGGCGCAACCCAGCCCGCATGGCTCGGCATCGGCTGCAACGGGTCGCCACTCTTGACGGGCAAACGAGCGGTCAGGCAGGCATCAAACCAGGGCATCGCCAGATAGCGTTGATTGCCGCAATCGTGGCTCGACAGGGGGTCGACCGAGACCCCAACCAGTCCCCCTTTGGCCCGCAGTGCAGAAAAGAAGACTTCGACTCCCGGCCACACACCGGCAAACCGACCGACCTTGTCAGTGACCCCTTCCTGAGTGCCGATATTGCACATAACCGGCACCTGGCAGGCGGCTTCAGAAATGGTGTAGGGGGACGGCTTACCCTCGGCTGCGGTGACTGGCGGTACTCCTGAACGCAGCCAGGCCGCGGCCACGCGATCAGGATGGAGCAATGTCAGGCCACCCGCCCAATGTCCTCCGCCACTATGCCCCCACAGAGCCCACGGCACGCTCGCCAGTTCCGGATGCTGCGACTTGGCCCCCAATTCGGTCAGAGCTTTCTGAAACGCCACATCCGAGCCATTGCGCGGATCACACCACAACTGGCAATTGGCCTTCTCGGGTTGCTCAAACGTCGGCGCCAGCAACGCACAGTCATGCTTCTTCGCCAGGGCCTGCCAATGTAAATCGAATGCCCCCGTCAGTCCCGACTTGCACGAACCTTCGCCGCAACCATGCTGATGCACGATCACCCCGCGCAGGGTTTTGACTTCAGGCGGCATCCACACGGTATAGCTCGACGGAAACACCAGTTCGCCCGCCTGCTTTGAACCCTCATAGCGCACCCGATAATAGGGGGGATCGGCAGGCAGCTTATTCGCATACGGTGACTCTTGAGCCGAAACCGTCCCTGCGAGGACGATGAAGAACAGTGACAGCAGACGCATGGTGCTCACCAATAGTTGAAGTTCAAGAAGTTTTTCATGGTCCCATACGGTTCTGAAGTGATCCCGTCGGGACACTCGCCAACTCGCGGAACCGGTTGCAACTTCGCTAACTTACGCGGACAGATCAGCAAATGCAAATGGGTCTAATACCCTGCAACCGGTTCTGCTTCCACGCGGGAGTTGCCGCCAGCCACCGTGAGTTGCCCGCGTCGCGATACCATGCACGTCGCCGTTGGTGGGTAGCCCATGTTTACGCCGTTTACGCCACAATGCGAGGAGCGATTGACGCTCTTCACCGGATCTGTGCATCGATTAGTGATTCAAGAGAATGCTGGTGGCGGGCGCCGTGCCGATCGTAATTCACCCATCGGATGATCGCGCAGATCGAGCACCCATCCTGATGACGGCTTCGCGGGAAATTTGGAGAGGCCCCACCTGAAAGACAAATCGGTTGACGCCCGACTGTCTGGAATGCGTTTTTCGGCAGACATCCCGCCCGGCGCCATGCTCGCCCCGACTGTCTGATTCAAGTATATTGATCTTTCAAGGGCCGATGGCGGCTTGGGAAGAATTGTCCTTAGCTGGAAACAGTGTGCGTTCGCGACCACGTGCGGCTCGCGCGCAGACTGCAGTTCGGTTTCTTCATCACGATGGAAAGCGATGGGGATGAAACGTCAGCAGATCACCTTGACATTGTTGATAACGGCGTTGGCCGCCGGCACTTCGCTGGCGGCAGAACCCGATCCAGCAGCACTCGAATTCTTTGAGAAAAAGATTCGGCCCATCTTCCTGACCCATTGCGTGGAGTGCCACGGCAAGAAGGAACATGGCGGCCTGGTACTCGATTCTCGCGAAGGGTGGATGACCGGTGGTGACTCGGGCCCCGCCGTCGTGCCGGGCGATCCTGAGAAAAGCCTGTTGATTCGGGCGGTGCGGCAGGTGGATAAAGACCTGCTGATGCCGCCCAAGCAGAAACTGACTGCGACCGAGATCGCGGACCTGGAAGCCTGGGTAAAAAACGGCGCCGTCGACCCGCGCTCCACATTGGACAAGACAAACGATTTGGCCGCCCGGCCGAAATACGGGATCTCGCTGGAAGAAGGGCGCAAGTTCTGGTCGTATCGTCCGGTGGCCGATCCAGTCGTGCCGATGGTGCAGGATCAGACATGGCCACGCACGGCCGTCGACAATTTCATCCTGCACCGCATGGAGTCGGCGGGAGTTGCTCCCGTTCCGTCGGCCGAGCCACGAGCCCTGCTGCGGCGCGTCACGTTCGACCTGACTGGACTGCCCCCGACGCCGGCCGAAATGGATGCGTTTCTCGCGGACAGTTCGTCACAGGCATTCGAACGGGTCGTCGACCGGCTGTTGAGTTCCGCCCGGTACGGCGAGCGCTGGGGACGTCATTGGCTGGATGTCGTGCGTTACGCTGATACCTGCGGCAATGCTTCGGACTATCCGGTGCCACAGGCCCACAAATACCGCGATTGGGTCATCCGCGCTTTCAATCGCGACCTGCCGTACGACCAGTTCCTGCGCGAGCAACTCGCCGGAGACTTACTCCCGAGTGACAACGACGCCGAACGGTATGAGCGAATTCTGGCAACCGGCTACCTGGCGATCGCTCGTCGATTTGGCGGTAGCCGGGCTGGGGAACACCATCTGACGTTGGAAGACACGATCGACAACGTCGGGCGCGGGCTGCTGGGTTCCAGTGTTTCGTGCGCGCGCTGTCACGATCACAAGTTCGATCCGATCACCATGAGTGACTACTACGGTCTGTATGGCATTTTTGAGAGCACCCGGTTTCCCTTCCCCGGTGCCGAAGTGGATAAGAAGCAATCGGATTTCGTGCCGCTCATGTCGGCCGCGGAACTCGAGGCCCTGCTGGCCCCCCATCGGTCCCGGCTGGCGGCGCTCGACGCCGAAGTGAAGACCCTCGAAACGGCCGAAGCGGCAGCCAAACAGTTACCCGAAAGCCCCGACAAGAAGGGGGCAGTGGAGACTGCAGCCAAGAACCTGGCCGAAGCGCGTCAGAAACGGAAGGCCGCCGCAGCCGAGGCACCGCTGGTGAATGACGCCTATGCTGTGGCCGAGGGGACGCCGGCCAACACCAAGATGCAATTACGGGGCGATCCTAAGCGACTCGGTGCTGAAGTCACGCGACACTTCCCGGCCATCCTGGGTGGTCAGGAGCTGGCCCCAGACGTACCCGGCAGCGGGCGGTTGCAACTGGCAAATTGGATTGCGAATCCCCAGAACCCGTTGACAGCCCGCGTGATGGTGAACCGGGTCTGGCAGTACCACTTTGGCCGCGGAATTGTTCCCACGCCGAATGACTTTGGACTACGCGGCCAGCCCCCCACGCACCCGGAACTGCTCGACTACCTCGCCAGCCGCTTCGTGGAGCAGGGCTGGTCGATCAAGTCGCTGCACAAGCTGATCTTGCTGTCACACACCTGGCAGCTCGCATCTTCAGCAGCATTGGAAACGACCGCTAACCACGCGAAGAACGTGGCAGTCGACCCGAATAACGTTCTGCACTGGCACTTCAATCGGACTCGTCTGGATGCCGAAGCGATTCGCGACTCGTTGCTGTTCGTCGGCGGTGATCTGGACGAAACGCCGGCGGGGGCCCATCCCTTTCCTCCGCAATCGACCTGGGGCTGGACGCAACACAATCCGTTCGTGGCCAATTACGACTCGCGCCGGCGCAGCATCTACTTGATGCAGCAGCGGCTCAAGAGGAACCCGTATCTGGCTTTGTTTGACGGTGCCGATCCGAGTTCCAGTACGGCAGTCCGGTTCATGAGCACTACGCCGCTGCAGGCCCTGTTCGCCATGAACGATCCCTTGGCACATGCACAGTCCGGCAAGTTGGCCCAGCGACTGATGGCCTCCAGCCCCGACGAAACGGCGCGGATCTCCAGCGCCTATCAACTGGCCTTCAGCCGGCTGCCACTTCCCGACGAAATTCAGGAATGTTCAGAGTTCCTGCAGCAATACCGGGCCCGCCTGAGCGAGCTGAAGACACCTGCAGAGCAAACGGAACTGAAAGCCTGGTCGGCACTGGCCCGTTCGCTGATGGGGGCCAATGAATTTATTTATGTGGATTAAGAAATTTACTCACCGCTGAAGGTGTTTTGATGCCAACCGACGTTTCTGCCTGTTCCCGACGATCAGCCCTTTCGTCCCTGGTCTGCGGATCACTTCTGCTGCCGGGGATTCTTTCCGAATTGCTCGCGGATGCCGCATCCCCAGATGCCAACCCGTTGGCTCCGAAGATGCCCCACTTTCCGGCGCGTGCCAAACGCGTGATCTTCATGAACATGAGTGGTGGAACGTCGCATGTCGATTCATTTGACTATAAGCCCAAGTTGATCGCCGACCACAACAAGTCCTATCAAGTTCCCGCGAAGATGCTGGAAGCGTTTGCGCCCAACAACCGGGTCGTCGAGAAGTTTTTTAAACGCCCCGACTGGGAGTTCAAACAGCGGGGGCAGTCGGGATTGTGGATGAGCGAACTGTTTCCGCAGATCGCCGGATGTGCCGACGACATCTGCCTGATCCGGTCGATGCGCAACGATCACGCCGACCATTTCCAGGCGACGCTCGGCATTCACACCGGTTCGGTGACATTTGCCCGCCCCAGTATCGGATCCTGGATCAGTCATGGGCTGGGGACAATCAATCAGAACCTCCCTTCGTTCATTGTGCTCGCCCCGCTGACCCCCTATGCGGGGGGACAGGTCTGGGCCTCTGATTTTCTCCCCGGTTGCCACCAGGGAACCCCCGTCACACCGGGAGCCGAACCAATCGCGAATATTCAGCCCCGCCAGGGGGACACGAATCTCCAGGAGCTGGAACTCGGGCTCACACAGGCCTTCAACCGGCGACACCTGTCGGGGCGCGCCGGTGACGGTAATCTGACGGCGCGCATCAAGTCGCTGGAAACCGCGTTCGGGATGCAGTCGGCGGCCCCCGAAGCATTTGATTTGTCGGGCGAAACCGACGCCACGTTACAGCTGTATGGATTGCCGCGTGGTAGTACGAAGGGGTTTGCCTGGCAATGCCTGATGGCACGGCGCCTGGCCGAGCGTGGAGTGCGGTTCATCGAGCTGATCGATTCGGGAGCATCGAATAACTGGGACGCGCACGGTGACATGGCCACGCATGGACCGCTGGCCCGGAATGTCGACCAGCCCGTAGCGGGACTGCTGAAGGATCTGAAGTCTCGCGGGATGCTGGAAGACACGCTGGTCGTGTGGACAACCGAGTTCGGCCGAACGCCGTTCAATACGGCGAAGGACGCCAAAGGTCGCGAACATCACGCGGAAGCCTTCACGTCATGGATGGCGGGCGGCGGCGTGAAGGGAGGCTTCAGCTACGGCGAAAGCGACGACCACGGATGTACTGTGGCAGCCAATGAAGTGCACATTCACGACTTCCATGCCACGATCCTGCACCTGCTGGGACTGGATCACGAACGACTGACCTACCGTCATTCCGGTCGCGATTTCCGCCTGACCGACATCGCCGGCAAGGTTGTCACGGAGATCCTGGCCTGAGCGAAACCAGCCGCTGCAAGACAACCTCAAATCAGACTCAAATCAGATCTCTGATCGGTTGTCCGCGATAGACCCGGTACGGGCGGCCGGTGGCATCATGGAACTCCTGATCCGGTCCGATTCCCAGGCAATGGAAGATCGTCGCGGCGAGATCCTCGGGGGTATAAGTTTCTGTCACCGGCAAACCACCGTGGGCGTCAGTACGGCCAATAATGCGTCCCGGCTGAATGCCGCCACCCGCAAAGAAGCAGGGGAACGCATCGCCCCAATGGTGTCGGCCAGGAGTGAAGACTTCGCCCGCAACATTCTTACCCCCGACGCTGATCGGCGAAATCCGGGGTGTCCGTCCCATCTCACCGCACATGACAATCAACGTTTCATCCAGCAGACCACGTTCGGACAAGTCATCCAGGAATCCACTCAAGCTTCGATCCAGTGAGGGGAGCAGTCGGTTCTTGAGGTCCCGGAATGCGTTCTGGTGCGTGTCCCACCCCGCAAGATTCACTTGCACCATCCGGACTCCCGCTTCCACCAGGCGGCGGGCGACGAGGAACCCCTGGCCCCACTGGTCGCGTCCGTACAAGTCGCGGGTGCGGTCCGATTCCTGATTCAAGTCGAAGGGGTTGGATTTGCCGGGGCGCGACGTCGTCACAAAGCGCATCGCCTGCTGCCGGTGTGCATCCCAGGCGGCCAGATTTCCCAGTTGTTCACGCAGATCATGAGCTCGACGCAGCCGTTCAAATTCCACCAGCAATTGCGACCGGCTTTCCAGCCGCCCCAGACTCACTCCTTTCGCAGCCCCGAAGTCCGGCAGGCTGAAGGCCGGGTTTCGGCAACTCGAATTATTCCACCAGGCTTTGGGCCCCCCCGGCAGGCGTTGCGGGTCAAGGTTGGGATCCGCGTGACGGAAGCAATTGGGACACGAGCCACCTTCCGCACCACAGGGGGCCGCAAGATCGACTCCCAGTCGATCATAGAGCGGGCCCAGGAGTCCGGATTCGCGGCCGGGATACTTCATGTTTTTCGTCTGCGGCAATTCAATTGCCGCCGGCAGGCCGACATCCGCCGCAGTCGGGGCGGCGTAGGCGATCATCGAACCAATCGACGGCCAACTGATCCGCCCCGGGCGGGGGCCGGCAATCGAGGCATTGGTGTCGCCCGCAGGCAATTCGGTCGACCCCGTATGCAGCAGGTAATGGCAACTGTTATGTTCGTTACGAAATTGCCGGTCGGCGATGTGGTTCATCGTTCTGACGACCGAAAACCGATCCGACCGTGCCGCGAGCCCCGGCAGATACTCGCAGAATATCTCGCCCGGAGTTCGGGTGGGCGTGACTCCGTATTCACCTCGAATCGTGTCCGGAGCCTGGGGCTTGGGATCAAACGTCTCGTGCTGGGACGGACCACCCGACTGAAAAATAAACACCACGGACTTCGCACGCCCCGAGCGACCCGGGACCGCGGCTTCTGCTTCCAGGCGCAGCAGGTCACCCAGCCCCATGCCGACGAGGCTCATCCCGCCGACTTGCAGCAGGTGGCGTCGGGCAAATTGGGGATGATCCTCAGGCCGGCAACCGTCGTGAAATGATCGCATTTGACACTCGTAGTTCCAGCGATGCAGCCATCAGCAGATCGACGCTTATATGGCAGGTCTGTCGGGGCACAATCGATTTTAGAACAACCCACCAATCAGAACATAAGCATGCGATAATACTAAGAGACTCGCTGGAGTTCCAGAGTATTTTTCCCGGTTTGCCGTCCAGTCTTCCACTCATACAGCGGCGATGGAATTCCGCGCGTTACCCGACGTTCAGAATTTATCAAAGCCTCGAGTTAGCCATGACAATCAGATTTCACACCTTGTTCTACGTTTCTGGCACTTTGACAATTTCATTTGAATGACGACCTGAAGCGCGTCGGGGTGGCGAAGGAAGAGTTCGCTTGGTGGCGGCGACGGGGCGTGGCGATTGCGATGACCTTCATCCAGTCCGACGATGCGTGCGACTGCGCATCGACATGCCATCACTGCACAATAGAACTGTCGCGCATCGTTGACTGGCATCGCCCCCGGCTGAGCGGCCCCGCACAGTTCAATTATCCGGCTGGGTTTGATTCGCACAGACTTGCAGCGGATGGCCTTCGCCGGTGTGCTGAATCTCGCGGAAAGTTCTGGCTATTGTTCGTTTCTCAGAAACACCACCCCAGAGTGGTACCGTCTTTGCAATGTTCCATCAAGGTCATAGTTGCAAGCTGGATGCAAGCTCTTCTGAGGACGGAAACACCCTTAGCCGAGTGATTGACAATCACTACTGAACTGTTACCCTCCAGTGCCACGGTGAACCAGATTCACCCCGGTGCATCGAAGATTTGCTGTACGCACTTGATCGGATCACAGGAAGGTTCTGCCGTGATCGCGGTTCGCGTGCGCC
>CAZQUW010000006.1:32419-33563 GCA_964596215.1 uncultured Planctomicrobium sp.
CGAGACAATCAACGGCATCGTCGTCTGTACCAAGGCGACACTGTTTTCAAGCCAATTTCGCTTATTGCCCACTATGAGGTCCATTGATGTCCATCTCGATTCGACAATCTTCCATCTGGCGTCGTTTGTTTCAGCGGCCTGCGCAACGCCGTCGTGCGGCTTCGTACTTGTCGCGTATCGAGCATCTGGAGTGCCGCACGGTTCTATCCGGAATGACCGTGGACATTCACGAGACTTACCGAGATTTTGATTTCAATGTCACTGGCACCGCCGAAGGCCACACAGTCATTCCGGATGGCTACTGGAACGGCACGAACTTCGTAGATTATCACGACAACTACGACGCCACGTTGATTCCGGGGTTCAGCTCAGGAACAGTCAGTTTTACCAGTCCGACCGAAGGCTCCGGATCGGCCGGCACGGTTGTGACAGGCAGCGGGCGGGACAACTTCGGACCGTATGACTTTACTTATCCCGGAACAGGAATGGGCACAGTCAATGATGGAGTTTTATCTGGCTTCTTTATCTTCAGCCCGTATCCGTCAGACAACTTCACCAAGACAGGCAATTTTGATCCTCTCTCCTGGTCAGTACACACACAATGGAATGGTGCAGTGTTCGCTGCTGACACGGGCCTCGGTGATGGTACCACCAATGGCAGCTTCAGCGGCACGCTCAACCAGGACGACGTTGCACTGACTGATTTCTCTGTCGCGATCGTCTTGGACACCGCTGCAGCTGAGGCGATCCACGATGATAGCCACAGTCCTGACGAAGTCGCCGCAGCGGTGAAGGCGACGATCACGATTGAAGTCGATGGACGGCACATGCGAGCAGCAACCATGGGGTCTGCGGCGACTTATGCCCACATCTATCTGGGCGCCGTCGATGTCTTGAATGAGATTACCGATCCAGTTCCAATTCACTGGAACGCCGAGACGGTGACCATTGAACTCACGAATTTCCTGGATCAGATTGATGTGGGTGATGGCAAACTTTATGTCGTACTCGATGAGGAGGGGAACGTCGAAGAAGCCGACGAGACCAATAACCAGTTTGAGTTGGTAATCCCCTACGACTTGAGTGTGGCTGGCATGGGGTGGGGAAATGACGGCAGCATGTTAGCATTGTTCAGGGTTGATGC
>CAZQUW010000006.1:33663-56866 GCA_964596215.1 uncultured Planctomicrobium sp.
TCAACAACTTCCAGTTTTTCCCCCTGACAGAGATCACGGTGACCAACCCGGAATGGAATGCAGATGGCAGTGTAGACTTCGAAGTCAGCATCTCCCGGGCGCCACTCAATTTCGATACGAACGTGACACTCTTCTGGGGTTCCGGAGACTTAGAGAACCCTTCATTGACTAAGATCATTGAAGTATCACTCCCGAAAGGTCCGGTTGGTAATGTTGCCTTTCATATTGATGGGGGAACGATCGGTTCTCCCCCCGCCGGCACAGACGCGCTGTTCATTTTCCCGGATGCCCCAGGTTCTGGTCCCCAATTCGGAACGATCCTGGAACCCATCGAGAATGCCCCGGCGCTGCTGCCCCCCAATCCACTCGACCTGGAATTCACGGGAGTGGAGAATCAGTTAAAAACAGGGACCGTGAAGCCGGGCAACGTCGACGCGGGAACTTATCACCTGGAACCTGGTACAGAACCGCAGCATGGCCACGTGACGGTGTTCAGCGACGGAACTTTCGCCTATTTGCCCGACTTCAGCTATCTGGGTGATGATCAATTCGATTACTACATTCAGGGTCAGGATGGCCGGTCCCTGGCAGCCACAGTGACGATTCATGTCATTGCGTTCAATGGCACTCCGGTGTCGCAGGACAATGATTTCCTGGTTCAGTACAACACCTCGCTGCACGGAACTTTATCCGCTACGGATCCAGAAGGTGACAGCCTGACGTTCAGTCTCAACCGGCCACCCGAACATGGCATTGTAACTGTCAATGAAGATGGCACGTTTACCTACGAGCCCACTCCCGGTTACCTGGGTCTGGATGGGTTCACATTTGTCGCGACCGACGGCATGACCGTATCGACGCCAGGAAATATCGGGCTGTCGATTGAATCGGACAATACGGCGCCGCTGATCGGAGACCAGAGCTTCGACGTGGATGAAGGTGCGGCGAATGGAACAGTCGTCGGAACCGTCGACGCCTCAGATGACGAAGGGGATGGGTTAACCTTTGCCATCGTCGCCGGCAACGACAATGGCGCCTTCGCCATCGACCCTGCAACGGGTGAGATTACCGTCAACAACTCAGCGGCCCTGGTGTTCGCCACGCATCCCACATTCAGTTTGACTGTTGGTGTCCAGGACGATGGCAGCCCGAATCTGTCATCGTCCGCCACGATTACGATTCCGCTGCATCCCGAGGAAAACATCAGCTTGAGTCTGAATGGCGGTGCGGTCACGTACAGAAAGAAACAGCCTCCGATAAATGTGTTACCAAATGTCGTGGTGCAGGTACCGGGGAACGATATCGGTGGTGGCCGCCTGGTTATCAGCGTGGACCTGGTGCGCAAGAAGTCCAAAGTGTTCGACACAATTCCCGGTCTGTCACTGGCCTCATTGTTAGGCACGGTGACCGGTCCCACGCTGCTGTCGAATGGACGAACTCAGCTCACCATTGACCTGGATTCCTTCATTCGGGGCGAGGACGTCCAGACGTTCTTGCGAGCGTTCACATTGACGACGACGGGCAGGGGCTTGAAGGTTGCACAACGAACCGTTCGTGTGCAATTGTTCGACGCGGACGGAAATGCGTCAAACATCCTGCAACAAACAATCAACATCAGTAAGAAGAGGTCGTAACACGTGGGCCGCCAGGCCGCGGCAACCCCTGAAATCTCGTTCCCCGACGGGCACGACCAAAGAAAAGCTCGTTGGTCCGCCCATCGGGACACTTGTACCATTAGTCCATGTCCCGCGAGCTTGGGACATCAGCGATATTCAGGAGGCCGTACACTCGGAACCGTATCGTTGAGGACAGAGCCGGCAGCGAGCGGGTCGGGAATTGCTTTCCGCAATCGACAAATCGACATTCCGATCCGCGAGCGAGATTGTCATAATCCGCGGTAGACTCGTTCTATTCCGGACCGGAAAGTACTCGAACGCGCGTCGCATCCATCAACCGGACGGCAGAGGCTTCTTATCATGCGATGGATGCAGTACATCTGCTGAGGTTTCTTGATGCCGGCGAATGTGACGTGCCCGAACGCCAGTTGTGGAAAAGCGTACCAGGTTGCGGACGAGTATCTGGGGCGGCGCGGACGATGCAAATCATGTGGGACGGAGTTCGTCTTCAGCGACTCCAGTTCTGCATTGGGACATTCCAAAGCAAGCGGTCACGCGGCAGATTCCGCCGAGACCCAGAAACCCTCGTCAGGGACAGGTACTGGGGCGAGTGCGCCGCGCACCGGCCGTAGTTCGGCCCCAACTCGGCTGGGCCGATTTCAGATCCTGGAGCGAGTCGGCATGGGCGGGTTCGGTGCCGTGTACCGGGCTCAGGATCCGCAACTACAGCGGACGGTCGCCTTAAAGCTGTTGCAATCTACGGGTGATGACCATCGAGATCAGCATCGGATCAATCGGTTTCTCATTGAAGGGCGTGCTGGTGCCCGATTACAGCATCCGAATATCGTCCCAGTCTTCGATGCCGGAAAAGACGAAGAGACTGGCGAATACTACATGGCGGCGGCGTTCATCGCGGGCGTGCCGCTCGCGGCGGCGATTGACGGTCAACCGTTGAACCTGCGGCGTGCTGCCACCATCGTCGCACAGCTCGCCCGGGCTTTGGAATATGCTCATTCCCAGGGCATTCTGCACCGCGATGTGAAGCCCGACAACGTGATGCTGGACGAAAAAGACATCCCGCACCTGATGGACTTCGGCCTCGCGCGCATGGAAGAATCGGAATCGCACCTCACGCGAGACGGCGCCGTGATGGGCACCCCGTCCTACATGTCGCCCGAACAATGTGTCGGCAAGCAGGACGCGCTGGGGCCAGCCGCGGATCAATACAGCCTCGGTTGCTTGTTGTATGAACTGATCACCGGCGACAAACTCTTCAGCGGCCCGGTGTCGGTCCAGATCCACCATCAGATCAACACCGAAGCGCCGGCCCCCAGCGCAAAAAACCGTCTGATCCCCCAAGACCTCGATACGATCTGTCTGAAAACGCTGACCAAGGAGCCGGACCGCCGCTATGCCAGCTGTGCTGCATTCGCGGCTGATCTGGAGCACTGGCTGGCCGATGAGCCAATCCAGGCGCGGAAACTGACGACAATCGAGCGCTGGAACCGCTGGCGCAAACGCAATCCGGCGATCGCCGGTCTGTCACTGGGACTGGCAACAACGCTGCTGATCGGCCTGTTTGGTATCACGACGCAATGGATCCGCGCCGAACGCCATGCCCATGCCGCGGAATTGGCAGCCGATGAACAGCGTAAAGCGACAGTGGTCGCAAATCAGGAGAAGGAGAAGGCCGAGGCGGCCCAAAAAACGGCAGAGTCCGAGCGTCGCGCTACTCAGAAGTCGCTGGCGGAAAGTTACGTCCAGCGGGGCCGATTCTTGTGCCTGCAGGATGAAGTCGCCCACGGCCTGCTCTGGATGGCGCGAGGCCTGCAGTTGATGCCCGCCGAGGAGGCAGCCGCCGCGCAACTCATCACCCGGCGTATCGGTTCCTGGGAATCAACGCTCCCCAAGCGGCTGCTCCTCGTGCCCCATGAGAAGCCGGTGCTGGCCGCTCACTTCGAGCCCCTGGGAAAATGGTTCGTCACTGCCGGCCTGGATCAAACGGCTCGTATCTGGGACACAGCCACAGGCCGTCCGCTCTCCCCTCCGCTCCAGCACTCGACCGCGGTCAATGCGGTAGATGTCAGCCCAGACGGTCGCCGCATCCTGACCGCCAGCGGCGACGGTACAGTTCGATTATGGCAGGCACCGGAGGGAATACCGATCGGTGAACCAATACAACATCCGGCCAATGTCATAGCGGCCAACTTCGCGGACGGTGGAGTCATTGTGGCGCGGACCTCGTCCAAATCTCTGCACTTCTGGGACGCCGCCACGGGGAAACCAAGGCGCGATCCCGTGACTTTGAAGTCTCCAGCCGGAATGTTCAAAGTGACTCGAGATCGGCGGACAATGATTGTTGAGGATGCTGGCGAGCTTGCCACTTTCGACATTGATGGCAATGAGACGGGGCCCAGAATTACGAATCTCGGTTTTAACCCGCTGCGCGCACTCGCCGTGGCGCCCGACGGTCAAACCGTGCTCGCAGGGGGGGCGACTGGCGTCTCCCGGAGAGGGCTGTTGCGTTCCTGGGAATTGTCTGGCAGCCGGCAGCCCAAACACACAGTCCTGGAAGCGCCGTGGACCTTGATCAATGATGCAGTGTTCAGCCCCGACGGAAAATGGCTGTTGACAGGTGCACTCAACTCGACGGCGGAACGCAGGTCGGCCCAGGATTACAAACGTGCGGGATATGCCTGGCATTCCCCCGCGCCGGTACGGTGTGTGGCATACCATCCATCGGAGAATCTCGTTCTCACTGGTGGCGATGACAGCATGGTGGCTCTTTGGTCGTTACCGAATCCTGAGACTGAGCGGTTGGTGATCCGCCATCCGGAAGGAGCATATTCGGTCTGGTTCAGCCCCGATGACAAGAGACTGCTGTCAGCCGGGCTGGATAACACGTCCCGATTGTGGGACGCCACGACGGGTATTGCCATCGGCCAACCTTTGCAGCACGAAGGGACCGCCATTTATTCCGTCTTTAGCCCGGACGGCCGCCTGGCGGCCAGCAGCGGCGGGCGCACAGTTCGACTATTCAACAGCCTGGATGCAACGCCAGTCGGCGAACCCATCCCGCATCCAAACAGAGTGATGGGAGTCGATTTCAACCGGGACGGCAGCCTTCTGCTCACAGCCTGCGAAGATGGGATTGCCCGGCTATGGGATGTTTCCACGCGGCAACTTGTGAACCAAACGGAGCCGCACACAGCCAAGGTCTGGGCCGCAGCATTCAGCACAGATGGAGTTTTGTTTGCAACCGGTTGTGGTGCCGACACCGGCCAGCACTGGGGCGAACTCCGCGTCTGGAACGCCAGGACATGCAAACTCGTGGCTGGTCCCATGGCCCATTCTGGCATGATCACGACCGCGTACTTTAACCGCAGCAATGCGTGGGTGGTGACCGCGAGCGGGGATCGAGCGGCCCGAGTCTGGGACATTAAGACCTCACAGGTCGTTCGCGGCCCTTTCTGGCATCCTTCGACTGTCAACATCGCCATCTTTGATCCGTCTCAAAAAATGCTGGTAACCAGCTGCGGCGACGGACGTATCCGCTTCTGGGACCTGGAGTCGCAACAGCAGTTCGGCCCCGATTTGAGTCACGGAGAAATGGCCGTCGGCCTTTCTTTTTCTTCCGACGGACGCCGATTGGCGACCGGCGGTCTCGATGGCACGGTCCGGGTCTGGGATGTACCCCAGCCCGCCGCTGGCACACCGGCGGACATCGAGCGGCGGATTCAACGGGCCACCGGCTTAAAACTCACAGCGCGAGGAGACCTGGAACGCATGGATGCCCTGTCCTGGAATCAGACCGCACCAGCAACCACGCCGCCGGGTACCACCGACTGAGTGGGCCGAATCTACTGTCAGGAACCCACGGCGGAAGGCCGTGGATTTAATACGTTCCAATCTGAAGGACCACAGACAAATGCGAATATTGAGCCCCATTCGGTTGGCACTGGCCGTGGCGATCATGCTGGCACGGCCTCCTGCCGCCTCCCAGGCACAAACCGCAACGGAGCCCCTCACACTCCAGGTGAATAAGCCATCACCCAGCGAGAAGTGGCAAAGTGCGATTCGCGAATTCGAGCGGACGGACCTGGAGTCGCCGCCCCCCAAGAATGCCATACTCTTCATTGGCTCGTCGACGATTCGACTCTGGAAGTCCCTGAAGCACGATTTCCCCAACCACCCGGTCATCAACCGCGGATTCGGCGGCTCACAGATGGCAGATGCCGTCTATTTCGCTGATCGAATTGTCATACCCTATAGTCCGCGCCAGATTATCGTGTACGCGGGAAGTAACGACATCGCGGCGGGCAAATCTCCAGAGCAGGTGGCCAGCGATTTTAAGGCGTTTGTGGACCAGGTTCGAGCCAAATTGCCTGACACTCGCATCGCATTCATGTCCATCGGCCCAAGTCCCGCCCGTTGGTCGCAGGCTGAGAAACAACAACAGGCCAATCGGCTGATCAAAGCATATATCAATACGGGTAAGAATCTGGACTACATTGATCTGTGGGACCAGTTTCTCGGAGCGGATGGAAAGCCGCGTGAGGAATTCTTCGTTGCGGATCGCCTGCATCACAGCGAATCCGGCTACAAAATCCGGGCCGATGCAGTGCGACCATTTCTCAAATGAGCGGCGCGCCCGGCATGTTCATGGGTCCGCGGCAATCCTCGATATCCGACAGCTGAGTCCTTGATACTGCGTGCTCGCAATTCATCAACAGCGCTGTGAACTGCGGCAGAAGAACAGGCAGCTTACCTGTTCTTCTGCCAGCCGAGTTCCCAGATCTTCGGACCGAAAAAGTCTCGGTATACTACCTTTTACCGAATATCGACCACGGCAATATCCCGAGTCGCCAGGTTGCTATCGACGCCGGCAATATTCGTCACCTGCATGTGAACCGTACGGGTAATTCCGACCCCCGTGTCCACGTGGAAATTTAAACGACGCATCAGGTTGTCTACCGCGGACGTCGTCGCATTACTGTTAAAGGTGATCACCAGATCGGGACGCGCATTCCCCCTGCCACCAGTGAATTTACCAATCTGCTTTCCACCAAAGAGCACCTTGTGTCCCTTGACACTGATTTGTCCCGGTTGATTCCCCTTGGGGAAGATATTGAGGTGATCTCGCCGCTCCCGGTTGGTGACAATCGACACGGTCAGCTTTGCGTTCGAGTAATCGGGATTCGCGACATCGCCATAGGTGAACGTGGAGTCCGGTGAAACGAAGGCCGGAATGCGGCCCATGTGGAAGATGCCGTTCGCCCGAGGAATGTAGATCGTCGGACCTTCCTCAGCGTTGGTCACATTCACGACCACCGTGGCTGCGGCGGAACGGGTCGGGTTGACGTTGTCCATAACCTGCACGTTCAAAGTGAACGCCGTCACAGGCCCTTCAAAGTCCAGCTGCGTGGGGTCGGCCACGGTGATCTCTCCCGTATTGGGATTGATGGCGAAGGCACCGCTTTCGTTGCCGCTGGTGATCGAGTAAATCAACGTCTGAGTGGGCACGTCACCGTCGCTGGCAGACACGACTCCCACACTAGTGCCAACTGGCGAATTCTCGGGAATCGAGAAGATCGGTGCGGCATTCAAAAACACGGGATCCAAGTCGTTCACCGGCGCGACGGTGATTTCCAGATCCTGTGATGTGGACCGCGTGGGGATGAAGTCCGCGGTCACGACGACCGTGACGTGGTAAACGTTGTCCGTCCCCTGATCAATCGGAACTTCGTAGTTCGGACTTGTGATAAATGTCAGCTCGCCTGTTGCCGGATTGATATTGAATGCAGCCGCATCCGGTCCAGTCAGGCTGTAAGTCAATGTATGACCAACAATCGGAGTAGCGTTAACATCGAGAACAACCGTGGCCGCAGGGGTATTCTCTGCGACAGTGGCTGTCGCGCCGCTGGTGATGACCAGCGGGCCGTCTTCATCAGTGATCGTTCCCAGGCCCTGATTGTCCGCAATGGTAGCATTGGTCGCACCAGTCAGGTTGACGAAGAACGTTTCGTTCGACTCGGGCAAGACATCACCGTTGACTGCCACCGTCACAGTCTTCGTTGTTTCTCCAGGGAGGAAGGTCAGCGTCGTGGGAGGCAAGGCAATATAGTCAGCCAGGAGCGACGCCGTGCCATCGGCAGTACTTGCGACGACCGTCACGGTCTGCCCGCTGATCTCTGACAGGGTCACAGTGAATACGGCATTCGTGGTTCCGGCATTCCCTTCCAGAACTGTGACATCATTGATGGTAAAGGTGGGGCCCAGATCATCATTGAGGATCGTCCCCAGTCCCTGATTATCTGCGACCGTCGCGTTGATCTCACCTGTCAGATTGACGAAGAACGTTTCATTGGCTTCCGACACCAGATCGCCGTTGACGGCAATCGTGACGGTCTTGGTCAGTTCGCCCGGAAGGAATGTCAGCGTCGTAGCAGCCAGGGCGGCATAATCGGACAGGAGTGATGCCGTGCCATCAGCCGAAGTCGCGTCAACATTCACGGTCTGACCGCTCGCAGCGGATAAGGTCACAATAAATACCGCGCTGGTTGCACCGCCATCCCCTTCGATCAGCGTGACATCGCTAATGGACAAGGTCGGAGCCGCGTCGTCGTTAACGATTGTCCCCAGTCCTTGGCTGTCGGTGATCGTCGCGTTGACAGGGGAGGTCAGATTCATGAACAGAGTTTCGTTCCCTTCCGCAACAAAGTCACCGCTCACGACCACCGTGACGGTCTTGGTCGTTTCGCCGGGCAGGAACGTCACCGTTGTCGGCAACAGGGCAATGTAGTCAGACGGGAAGGAAGCAGTCCCATCGGCGGAACTGGCCACAACGGTAACTGCCTGCCCACTGGCCACAGACAGGGTGATGGTGAATGTCGCGTTGATTGTTCCGGCGTTTCCCTCAAGCACCGTGACATCATTGATCGACAGGGTTGGGGCTGAATCATCGTCCAGAATTGTTCCGACCCCTTGATTGTCGGCCAGCGTCGCGTTGATCGGGGCGGTCAGATTCACAAAGTAGGTTTCGTCCGCTTCCGCCACAAAGTCCCCGTTCACGGCGACGGTGACGGTCTTTGTCAATTCACCCGGCAGGAAGGTCAGCGTTGTCGCCAGCAAGGACAAGTAATCAGAGGGCAGGGTGGCAGTACCATCGGCAGAGGTCGTGACAACGGTGACGGTCTGGCCACTGATCGCCGATAAGGTCACAGTAAAGACCGCATTGGTCGTTCCGGCATCACCTTCGACAAGTGTGATATCGTTGATGGACAAGGTCGGTGCCAGGTCATCGTCGACAACCGTTCCCAATCCCTGATCGTCGGCAACCGTGGCGTTGACTGCCCCGCTCAGGTTCACGAAGAACGTTTCATTGATCTCGGACAAGACGTCGCCATTAACGGAGACCGTGACAGTCTTGGTCAGTTCGCCCGGAAGGAATGTCAGTGTCGTGGGGAGCAAAGCGAGGTAATCGGCCGAGAACCCTGCGGTGCCGTCAGCTGACGCGACCACGACGGTCACTGGCAGTCCGCTGGCTGTTGATAAGCTGACAGTGAATACCGCGTCGATCGTGCCGGAGTTCCCTTCCTGGACGACAACATCACTGATCGACAGCGTCGGCGACGTTTCGCCATCAATGATTGTTCCCAGTCCCTGGGCATCTACGATACTGGCGTAATTCGGCTCGGAAAGTCCGACGAAGAGGGTTTCATCTCCCTCCACCAGCACGTCCCCGTTGACTGTCACCGTCACGGTCTTAATCGTCTCCCCGGGGAGGAACGTCAACGTCGTGGGCGGCAGAGCCAGATAATCGGACGGCGCATTGGCAGTGCCATCGGCGGAGGAAACCACGACAGTCACCGATTGACCGCTGACTGCCGACAAGGTGACGACAAACACGGCATCTGTGGTACCGAGATTCCCCTCCTGCACAGTGACATCACTGATGGTCAACGATGGAGCCAGGTCATCATTAATGATCGTTCCCAAACCCTGGCCGTCGGAGATGCTGGCGTTGAGCGATTCAGTCAAGTTCACAAACAATGTTTCATCGGCTTCCGAAAGAACATCACCAATCACCGCAACAGTCACCGTCTTCGTCAGCTCGCCAGGCAGGAAGGTGAGAGTGGTCGCCGGGAAGGCAATGTAGTCTTCCGGCAGCATCCCTGTACCATCAGCGGAAGTCGCGGTCACGGTGACGATCTGCCCGCTGGCTGCGGACAACGTTACGGTGAACACGGCGTTGCTGGTGCCGGCATCCCCTTCCAGAACGGTCACATCATTGATCGACACGGTGGGAGCCAGATCATCGTTGGTGATCGTCCCCAAACCTTGATTATCAGAAACCGTCGCATTAATTGCCCCGGTCAGATTCACGAAGAACGTTTCGTCCGCTTCTGACAGGCTGTCGCCATTCAGGGCGACTGTGACGGTCTGGGTCAGCTCACCAGGGAGAAAGGTCAGCGTCGTCGCTGCCAGGGCCAGGTAATCGGAAAGGAGCGAGGCCGTCCCGTCAGCGGAAGTCGCGACGACGGTCACAGTCTGTCCGCTGATCGCTGACAAACTCACCGTAAACACGGCATTGGTCGTTCCGGCATCTCCCTCTACCAACGTGACATCATTGATGGACAATGTCGGAACAACGTCATCGTCGATGATCGTCCCCAACGCTTGCCCGTCGGAAATGATGGCATTCGTAGGTGTCAGGAGATTCACGACGAAAGTTTCGTTCGCCTCCGACAACACGTCGCCATTGATGGCAACGGTGACCGTCTTGGTCGTCTCGCCGGGCAAGAACGTCAAGGTGGTCGGCGCCAGGGCCGCATAATCGGAAGGGAACAAGGCCGTACCATCTGCCGAGCTCGTCACGACAGTCACCATCTGCCCGCTGGGGGCGGACAGCGTGACGGTGAACACCGCATTCGTCACGCCGGCATTGCCTTCCAGCACCGTGACGTCACTAATGGACAAACTTGGAGCGGCGTCATCATTGACGATTGTCCCCAGGCCTTGATCGTCGGCCAGGACGGCGTTCGTGGGGGTCGTGAGATTGACGAAGTACGTTTCATCGGATTCCGAGAGAATGTCGCCATTGATGGCGACCGTCACGGTCTTGGTGGTCTCACCGGGCAGAAACGTCAGAGTGGTGGCTGGCAAGCTGATAAAATCGGACGAAGGCGAGGCGGTACCATCTGCTGAGTTCGCCACGACCGTAACAGTTTGACCACTGGCCGCTGACAGAGTCACGGTAAATGTCGCGCTGGTCGTTCCGGCGTTCCCTTCCACCATCGAGACATCATTGATGCTGATCGTCGGTGCGAGAATCTGCATCACTGCAGAGAATTCTGACGTACTGTTCTGCATGGGCGTAACTGTCGTGGAATCGACCACGATCGAATCCAGCGTCACGGCCCCAATACGTGCCAGGGCCCGGCCACTGGCCAGGGTCGCACCGGTCGCCAGCGTGATACTCTGGTCGGCAAGAATGTTTCCGACGAAGGCCGTCCCGACACCGATTGTCGCGGAACTGCCGACTTGCCAGTAAATGTTGTCTGCCGGGCCACCCACCACGACTACGGCAGACCCCACAGCGGCCGCGGTCGTCAGGGTACTGCCAATTTGGAACACAAACAGTGCGTGGGGATCGCCGAGAGTATCCAGAATGAGCGGGTTGGGACCAGTCAGCTGGGCCGATGTATCAAAATGATAGATGCCCGGCGTGAGAGTCATCCCGCCCAGTTCCTGGCCGGTCAGATCGGTGGTAAACGCCATTCCGGCGAGTGCATTGTAGGCGGTGGTCAGAGCCAGCTGTGCATTTGCGGCCACAGCGTCTGCGATATGAATCGTTCCCGTGGTCGTGAACGAGCCCGCGATCACACTCCCCGGGCTGACACCGACGTTTCCAATCAGCGTGGTCGGCCCGGTAATTGTCACCGTCGACCCCGCCAGGACCGCAAAATCTGCCGCTAAACCCAGGATCGCGGCACCGCCAACGGGAGCCGTACCGGTGGAAGTACCCGCACCGGTCGCGGTCGCCGTCACAAATTGCCCATTGGGCACCGAAGTCGCCACGATCGTGCTGAAACTGGCATTGCCAAACTCGTCGGTCAACACATCGACGTATCCGAGATAAATCTCACCTTCCCCAAAACCCGTCCCACTCGCGGTGGCCGTCGAGAAGAATTCGATCCGGTATGGTGTGTTCGCGGAACTGTTGAGTCCCCCCTGAATCGTGGTGCTGAGATCGTCGCTGGTGACTGAAGTCAGCACCGGAAAATTCAGCAACAGATTGGGACCGGTATCGCCGTCACCAAGATCGTTGGGTGTGACACCATCCAGATTTGGATAGGCATTGGTCGCAACCAGATCGATTCCAGTAGTTGTGGCAGGACTGAGGAGTCCGTTGTGGTAGATCGAGTTACCCAGGATGGAGTTGCCAGTGCTCGACAGCCCCGGCAATACGGCTTCGAATATTGCGACTCCCGCGGCTCCATTATTTGTAATCGTATTCCCCGCACCAGGCAGAATGCCGCCAATCTCATTGTTCTGAGCTCCCTGCAGGGCGATGCCGTTGGAGCGATTGCCCACGGCAGTCGTGCCATCCGCGCCCAGACCGATAAAATTGCCGCGAATCACCGTGTCCTGCGAATCCAGACGCACATTGATGCCGTCGGAATTGCCGCCGATGACGTTCCGTGCAGCCGGCAGCAGTCCGCCAATTGTATTGTTTGAACTCGCCTCGATCGCGATCCCGAAGCCTCCGGTGACACTCATGGCGACATTGCCCGTGGCATCGGTCCCCAGGAAGTTGCCGTCAATCGTATTGCTATCCGACTGCACCAGGATGGAGGCTCCCGAGAAGCGATTGATCGCCAACCCGCTGATGCGCGAGCCCCCCGAACCTTCACCCAGCAGCAATCCGTTCACTCCCAGCAGTCCGGCATTCACGCCATTCAGTTCGATCAGCACGACGGCATTGTCGCTCGTGGGCGACGTGTTGACGCTGGCCCCCGGTTGACTGTAGCCATCAATGATCACGGGATTAACCAGGGTCGGCAACGCGGACCCGGGTGAGATCGACTGCACGCCCGCGCCCGAAATATTGAAACTGATGGTGTCATTGGTGCCGTAAGCACCGATGCCCACAACGTCACCGTTGATATTGGCCCCGCCATTCACTGACTCCATGGCCTCCCTGAGCGTGACGAAACCATCGACCGCAATCGCATCTCCGGTGCTCGTTACCATGATCGCGGACAGGACCAACCGTTCTTCGAGCCTCTCCAACTCCACCGAGCGCGAGAATAGAAGTGGGCGGCGGCGGAGTGAACTCCGCGACACGTTTCCAGCCTGATTACGCAAGGAGAACCAATTTCGAATGACGTTTGACCAACTGTATAAAACCATGACTTTTCCTAACCTGAGAAGCAGACAACTGGAAACTGGGCACAACGCCACACTGCTCGCCGCAAACCAGGCACCTTGGTCCTCCGCATCCATTGATGCAGAGCGGGTGAACCAAGCGGTGTCGACTGAGCGACCCATCCATGAGCCTGACTTCTCAGATCAACCTGACTGAAGTTTGACGTTGCCCGTACGCTCGCCGAGCGCCAGACGACTTCAGGGATTACTGGACATGAACGATGAGCGAACGCGAACTGCGTTGGACTCTGGGGCCTAATCGCCACGGCCAGACGCGCAGCCGTTGGTTTATCCTCAATCTCGCGCGGTAGACGCCTATTTCGCGATGAATCGCAAGAACTTCCAGCGCGGCATTGCTTTAGAATTCGCGCGGAGCTGACGGTGACTGTTGCGCAGCGGGGTCACCCCATAGGCTTTCAGTTAGAGATCATTCCGTGTTGCGTCACACAAGTAACTACATATGACAGTGCATCGCGGAGATCATTGATTATTTTCGCAATAAGATTTCTCGATCAAGAAAGTGGCAGAACATTCGAGAGATTCCGCCCCTGACAGGTTGCTTCAATTGAAGTGCCGACGGGGAGAAAAGAACGGCATCTACCATACACCAAGCAATTGTGGTGCCACGATCGTCACTGCAAGCCCAATTATCTCACTCGGCCAGGAATTGCCGATTGTGACAGGCTGCGAACAGTGTCAGCGTTCTCACACGTGAATATCTGTGTGTCTATGCACACTATCGCGAGAATCCGCGTCGCACAAACTCGACATCCGCTCGAAAACCAGCAGCGATCTGGCACCGGCATCCGGGCTAACACTGTACTGATGGATGCTCGGCCGTCACGCTGCTCGCTGCGGATGCAGCTTGAGACCGATTCCCAGATCGTCGGTGCATTCCACGTGAAACAACGCTTGATCACCTGGATCACCGCAGCTGATGCGGCCGACCAATTCAAGGCGATCCCCCGTGAAGACATTCACGCGTCGAACCGGGGCTGCCCCCGTACGATTCAAAAAAGTCATCCTGGTGAACATAGAGTGATCGGAGCAAATCCAGTTTGATTACTTCTGCTGCCCGGGAACTTCACGCCCCACCGTGGTTACGAGGTGGCTGGCCGGCAATGCAGCCGGCCCCACTGAACCTTTATTGGCAAGGCCCCCCCTAAGAGATCAATTCCGCCATGGGTTGCGCGTTGTCTTCAACCAGATATTGCGGGCGGCCGTTCAGGTCGTTGATGGTTGTCTGACTTGCATCGACCCCCAGGTGCCGGAACAGCGTGGCGTAAACTTCTCCAAATGTCACCGGTCGGGCGACCGCTTCCCCGGCAATGCGATCGGTCGCACCAATCACCTGCCCGTGCCGCATCGCCCCGCCAGCCATCAACGCGCAATTCACCTGGGGCCAGTGATCACGCCCCACGATCGAACTGATCTTCGGGGTTCGCCCAAATTCTCCCCAGACGACAACGGCACAATCGTCAGCCAGCCCCCGCTGATGCAAATCTTCCACGAGCGCACTGACACATTGATCGAAGACCGGAAAATCCTCGGCTTCCCGTAGGAAGATCGAGTTATTCGCTCGCCCCTCCGCATTGAGACCTCCATGGAAGTCCCACTTGCTGTAATTCAGCGTGACGACGCGCACCCCCGCTTCAATCAAGCGACGCGCGAGCAACATGCTTTGCGGCACGCGCGGGGCACCGTTCCCATCCATCATGATCTTCGGGTCACCCGTCCCGTATCGCGCCACGGTCCGCGGATCTTCCCGCGAAAGATCGAGCGCCTCGGCCAGTTTCGACGACGTCAGCAGCCCCATCGCCTGTTCGGTGAATGCATCGAGACCCGACATCATCGAGGTCTGATCGATTTCCCGGCGGATAACATCAAACCCCTTGAGCAAATTCTTGCGGTCCGCCAGCCGTTCCAGCGTCACGCCATTGAGGACCATGTCGTTCCGCGTCTCGCCCATGGGCCGGAACGGGGAATGCGCGGCACCGAGAAATCCCGGGCCCGGTTCGTTGTACGGACCATGAGTGCACGTATAGCACAAGCTCACATACGGCGGAGATTCCGGCCGGGCCGGCCCTTGCACTTTCGACACCATCGTCCCGAACTGCGGCCAGCCGCCCGACGGCTTCTGCTTTTTCGGATGATGGCCGTTGAAGACCTGAATGGCGTCGTGGTCGTGCTGATTGCCGACCAGCGAACGAATCACCGTTAATTTGTCTCCCAGCCGTGCGAGACGCGGAAATGCCTCACAGATGTCGAATCCCGGCACATTGGTCGCGATCGGCCGCCACGGTCCGGCGATTTCCTTGGGCGCTTCCGGCTTGAGATCGAACATGTCCTGATGCGGAGGCCCGCCGACCAGGTAGATCATGATGACCGATTTCGGCGACTTGCGTCCCGACTGCGACTCCGCCCGCAGCAGATCCGGCAAGGTCCATCCGCCAAGCGTCCCCATCGCAGCGAGAGTCCCGATCTTCAGGACGTCGCGGCGCGAAACTCCGTCGCAGTAATCACGAGTAGAATGGGGGCGTCCCGCAATCGTCAACATGCTCAAGCTCCCGCAGACAAAGATGTTCCACCAAATTCTGTCATCGTCATGACAGATCCTGTTGTATCAACAAATCTGCATGAATGCCATCCTAATTTGAGTCAATGAAACTGGAAAGCGTACAGATCGGCATCCCGCAGTTCGAACCGCACGCGGACCGGCTGGCCCATCAACTTCGAGACATCGGTCTGCATTTTCCAGGTTACCTGGCGGTCGAGTGTGTCGCCAAAAAGTTCCTCGCAATCGTCCAGCGAGAATCCGGGCAACGGCTTGCCGGTGGCATCCTGGAGTTCCACGCGGACGCTACCCGCTGCCGACGTCGAAAAGTTCAGCGACAGCGACTTGCCGGTGAATGTCAACGGTTTCGTGACCAATTCGCCGCCACTCATCGGCGCATTCACGGCGACAAAGCCGTCCAGACGCAGCGTGTAGCGGCGCAGCAGATCGCTGCGGTCGGTCCAGTAGCTTTCGACGGCGAACAGTGAAAGTTCGTTCGGCGCCCCGGCGAGCGTTCCCTTGGTCTCAATCGGATGCCAGGCGATGCATTGATGCCCGTAGTTCCACGTTCCCGGGCGTTCGATTCCCGGACGCAAAAACCCTTCGTTCCAACGTTGGAACGTGACACCATCGCGACTTGCCATAAAAAGACCTTCAGTCACAGCGCGGCCGTAACGCTCGCTGGCCTTGGCTCGCCATTCGCGATTTTCCAGTTCAGGAAGTGCCCGTAGCGACGCCGACCAGCGGCGGATCTGTTTGGGACCAGCGCTCGCGCGGGCCTCGTGGTCGGGACCGTCGCGGTGACCACGTTCGACATACCGCATCGGAAAACCGATCAACAAGTGTGGTGCACGATGATAGGGCTTAACCTGGTTCGTATAGAGCTGCTCCGACGGCGAATCGACATAACGCAAGTCATGCTGATCTTGCCAGTTGAGAAAGTCTCGGGAGGTGGCCGTGCGAATGGCGCGATGCCCCTGGGGATCCCAGACTTTTTCATTGTCGTCGCCCCCCTTGGTGAAATACCGCCAATAGGCGCGGTACTGACCTTGCTGGGCATCCCAGAACGCGAGATTCTGCGAGTCAAACGCCCCGGCGGTAATCACCGGTTTGTCGCTCATGGGGGTCCAATGCAGTCCATCAGGGGACTTGAACGCCAGCAAACCTCGGCGGTGATCTTTCGGCAGTCGGTTGGCGGGCAGGAGCGCCTTGTAGCGGGCATCAGGCGGCGCGGCGGGGTTCTCATCCTTGAACACGGCGGGCTCGCCCGGTTCTGAAGTCGCATCCCCCACTTGCTGTCGGACCATGACAATGTTGTTGTCCTTGCTCCCCTGAAACTCATGCAGGCCCAGCTTGGGCTTGCGCCAGTGGATGCCGTCATCACTCTCGGCGTAGCAGCAGAACTGGCCGTGGGTCCCCGCATTGACTCCCTTGTCCGTGACGGTCAACTGTCCCGCGGCGTAGTACATCCGAAATCGATCGCCGTCCTTAAAAATGCTGTGATAGACACAACCGCTCCCCTCCCAGGGCTCGCCGTGTTCAAGCACAACCTCTTGCGGAACGGGGTGCTGCAGTCGTAACTCGGCCTTCCCCGTGAGACGCTCAATCAAGCCGTGATCCACAAACAATTCACGCCGTGAACCGATCTGCAGCGCCAGCGGCGGCGGCTCTTTGTCCTGCGCGTTCGCTACGCGCGATTCGATCACCAGCAGATGGATCGCTAACAGCAGGTACAGGCAGGTCACTCGTCTCATGTCCGTTACTCCCGGGGCTGCAGTACGTGCGGTTCCGAAATCACCACGATCATTCAAATTCGTCCTCAACAGACCGCCCGCACTTGCGGATGGTCCCGCAGTGGTCGCTCGAATTCAAGGGCAGCCTGCAATATCATCTTGTCCCGTCAGAAGTCAATCGGCAGCCATTCACCAGGATCGCCAGAGATCGAAGCCCTGGAAGAGGATGCTTCGCTCCACTTCCAGGGCCCCAGGTCCTGACGATCTTGAAGTCTCAAGGACACATTAGACCGACACCAGCAGGTCGTCCACCCGCAGATACAACTCTTCGGACAAGCCGGCGAACACCACATCCAGATCGTCGCCTCCCCAGAGCACGTCCGCCGCGTCGTCATCCTGAACCGTCTCGCCCCAGCTGAGGTGGATGTCGGGGTTGTTGCCGCTCGTCAGTTGATTCAGACGAACCGACGGACTGCCCGGGCCAATCCAGACCGCCTGCAGGGCAGCCAGGGCGGAATCGTCCTGATCATAACTTGTCAGCCCACCGATCAGCAGATCCTCACCAGTTCCCCCTTTCAGGTAATCACTGCCAGCCCCGCCAATCAGCAGATCCCGCCCGATGTCGCCGTCGAGATAATCGTCGCCCGCTCCGCCGACCAGAACGTCATTCCCCTCGCGACCGAACAGAAAATCGTCCCCATCGCCACCGAGGATCAGGTCATCTCCGGCACTGCCCCAAACGCGGTCAACCCCTGCTCCCCCGTCCAGAATGTCAGCGGCCGAACCTCCGGTGATCTGATCGTGACCTCCCTCGCCGAAAATGGTGATCGGAAAGCGTGCGTCTGTGGCGTAGATCTGGTCGTTGCCATCTCCACCGTACACGACAACCTGGCGATCGACGGTCATCTCGAAGGCGCCGTAGTAGACATTATTCATCCAGACACACACCTGGGCGTCGGTACCGCCACTCCAGATATAAATGATGTCGCTGGCAGATGTCGCCTGAACCACCAGGTCATCGGCAAACTTGAAGACGCCGGAGAGGGGTGGTTCCACCACGTTTTGTAAACTGATCGTCACCACTGCCGTGTCGCTCAGCGGAGACTGGGCATTGTCCGTGACCTGAACCAGCAATTGAAATTCAGGCACCGCTTCAAAATTTATCGCTGCCGCATTGGCCACTGTAATCTGGCCGGTGACCGGATCAATCGCAAATGCGTTGCTGAGATTGCCATCGAGAATCGCATACGTCAGCTGCTGGCCCGCGTCGGGATCGGTCGCGGAGACGACTCCCACCACAGTGCCCACCGCCGAGTTTTCCGTCAGCTGCCAGGCGACGTCATCAGCGATGGGGGCCTGATTGTCGGGCGGATTGGCATTCTCCGCAGCCGATTTCACTTCCTGGGCCACCGTCAGCCCGAATTGCAGGGCCGCGTCGTAATTTTCCGCGGTGATGATCCTGCCGTCGACGACCACGTCATCGGTCGCCGTACCGGGCAGGCCATATTGACCACTGACCGTGTTGGCAATGGCGCCGTTGGCCACCGCCTGTTCGTACTGCCCCAGCTGATAGTACCCATAGTCGACTCCCTGGTAGTTGACGGCGGGTGAGCCAATATACGGAACCGAGACCTGCTTGCCGTCCAGCGGACTGACACCGTCGACGCGTGCCCAGGCCAGGACGGTGGTGCCGTGGCAGATGGCTGCTACGTATTTATCCTGCGCGATGAACTCGTTGATGAGATCATTTACCACCTGCTTCGTGGCCACGTCGCCGTCGTAACTGTCGTTGGTATAGTCGCCGGGAAAGGCATACTGATACATCGACGAGCCCCAACCGCCCACGAACACGATCGCGGAATAATTGTCCGCATCGACTGCGGCGAGCGTCAGATCGGGAGTAACCCCGCCATCAGTCCCCTCGGGTTCCCCCGTACCGTAGTGAGGCAGCGAGTACGCGGTGGTGGTCGCAGCGACCTGGACTTCAACCCCTTCCGCTTCCAGCGACTGACGCGTATCGCCATATTCCTGGTAGTAGAAATCGTGCTGGTCAGCAATGACCATCAAGACCGGCAGCGGACTGGCCGTCAACATCGCCCGGTTTTCCAAGGTCTCGATGGCGAAATACGTTCGGGAATCGGCCATTCGACGACGGGCCTTCCGGCCCCAGGCACCTAAGTTCGCTAAGAATTTCATCTCAAGTTCTCCTGAAATCAACTAGGGTAACCCCATTTTGTGTGCTACAATTTCCGGCTTCGGTGGCTGCGGTTCGAGTTGCTCGGTCGGGGGCCAGACCGCAAAACATCAGACGGTGATGTGCCGGAACCCGTACCGCAGTGGCCGCACCACAACAGGCTCGCCATCGCGTCCGGTTTTGCGACAAAAAAGTCAAAAATCTTTTTTTCCGGGCCACAAACTCGCCCCGTAGCGTTTCCCAGATGAGAAGATTGTGAAGTACCGCGGGTCGATGACCGTCGACTCCCTGAAATCAACTGGGGATGCGTCCGGTTGACGATCCCCCGCCGGAGAGTTTGCAAGCGATGTCCTGGCCTCCTCCCGTCACCGAATGGATCAATCAACTGAAAACCGGCGATGCCATCGCCGCGCAGAAACTCTGGGAAGAGTACTTTCAGCGCATGGTGCAACTGGCACGTCGGAAACTCAGCCATGTTCCCCGCGCCTCCGCGGACGAAGAAGATGTGGCCCTCAGTGCGTTCAACAGCTTCTGCCTGGGGGCCCGCGAGGGTCGGTTTACGCAGGTGCTGGACAGTGACAACCTCTGGCCATTGTTGATGGCGATCACGCTCCATAAATCGGTCGATCTGATTCGCGGCGAAAACCGCCAAAAGCGGGGCGGTGCCGTCCAGGTGGCAGCACAGGCCCCCTCTGCGCCCGGTTCCAGGCCCATCCCCGTGTCGCTGAGCGACATCATCAGTCGCGAGCCAACCCCCGAATTCGCTGCCGAAATGGCCGAGCAATTGCACAAACTCCTGACGCGGCTGGACAGTACGGGCGATCCCGACCTGCAACGCATCGCACTGATGAAACTGGATGGATACAACACCACTGAAATTGCGGAGCGCATCGGTTGTGTCAGGCGGACCATCGAACGTAAAACCAACCTGATTGCGCGACTGTGGGAAAAGGACATCGAACTTTGAGCGACCCGCTTAACCTGGATTCCGAAGCCCTGCTCGAGACGCAGATGCTGCGCATCAATCGTCTGTGTAACCAATTTGAAGCCGGTTGGCAGTCGGGACAACCACCCCTGTTAGAACAGGTATTGGGCGAGCTGACCGTCGCGGAACGACCAGCGGCGTTACGCGACTTGCTCCCCCTGGAAATCGAATACCGTCAGCGCGCCGGCGAGACGGTCCAGCTGGCCGACTATGCGGAAAGGTTTCCCGATGCCAACCGTGATTGGCTGGCCAGTTTATTCGGAGTGACACGCGTCAGCGGCACCGTACCCGCAGCCCTAATTCAAGTGCCTGAAAAGTTGGGTGACTACCAGATCCTCGACCGCATCGGCGGTGGTGGTATGGGGACGGTTTACAAAGCGCTCCATGTCCGGATGGGCCGCATTGTGGCCTTAAAAGTCCTGCGTCCCGAGATTCAACAGAATCCGATGCTCATTCAGCGATTCAACCGCGAAGTCCGAGCCGCCGCGCGATTGAACCATCCGCACATCGTCGCCGCGCTGGATGCGCGCGAGCAGGACGGACTCCACTTTCTAGTCACGGAATTCATTACGGGCCTCGATCTCGAACAAACGGTGCGTTCCCGGGGACCATTGCCCGTCGCGGCCGCTGTGGATTGTGTCCTGCAGGCCGCACGCGGGCTGGAATACGCACACCGGCAAGGGGTCCTGCATCGCGACATCAAACCGGCGAACCTGTTACGAGATGAACGGGGCATGGTCAAGATCCTCGATATGGGGTTGGCCCGTCTGGAAGCCGATACCGGGCACACCGCGACTGAGTTAACCAACTCCGGCATGGTCCTGGGCACCGCGGCCTACATGGCTCCCGAACAGGCGCGCGACGTGCGTCAGGCCGACGCCCGGTCGGACATCTATAGTCTCGGCTGTACGCTGTATTACTTATTGACCGGCCGCCAGGCATTCTCCGGTGCCACGGCTCTCGATACGGTCCTGTCGCACCTCAGTCAACCAATCCCTCCCCTAACGACTGCCAACAGCCAGTTTCCGCCTGAGCTGGAACGCATCTTTGTGCAAATGGTGGCCAAGAATCCGCAGGATCGGTTCCAGACTGCCGCCGAGGTCATTGCGGCTCTGGAACAGTTGTCACTGCCACCAACGACCGAGCCCGCAACAGTCGCTGTCCCCAAGTTTGATTCAATCAATTCCAGTTCTCCGGCGGATACTCTGAAGGTCGTCGCATCGGCCGGCTCAACGACCCCTGCTCCACTTTCACGCCCTGACAGTCCTCGCACGGCACTTCGCTGGTGGTTAGGGGGCCTGGCAGTGCTGATGCTGGTCAGCATTGTGATCACCTCACTCGTTCTGCTTCCGCGGGGCACACGACTGCAGCCTGACAACCGGCAATTTGCCTTGTCGTTCAACGGGACGTCGAGCTATGTGGCGGTCCCCACTTTGAATCCGATGGCCGGTGAGACTTATACCCTGGAGGCGATTGCCGAACCCACCGGGCACCGGCTGAGCAATGTTATTTCCTGGCTGGGGCCCGACTGGATGGCGATCTATCTCGATCGGGAAAACTGGGGACTCGCCCGACGACTTCAGGGAAACTCGCACCTCATTCTTTCCGATCAATCTGCGACACTTCATAAGACCGTCCACCTGGCGGGGATCTTCCGCGACAGCGAGTTGCAATTGTTCGTCGATGGAAATCGAGCTTCGTCCCAAACAGCAACTTTTACTTTGCCGGACACCGAGGGAGGACTCTATATCGGAGGCGTGCCCCTCAACAAATTGCCAGCCGGCCAGAACGACCGCTTTTTCAACGGCAGGATCTACGCCGTACGCATCTCGAGCGGGGCCCGTTACTCAGGACAGTTCCCACCACCGCGCACATTGGAGTCCGATACGCAGACACTCGCGTTGTATCGCTTCGGTGCCGGCCAGGGAGCAACAGTCAATGACGAGTCAAGTCACGGACACGTCGCACACCTCTCCGACACCGAATGGACCCTCAACGAGGATCCCGCTGTAGAACAGAATTCGAATTAAGGCGCCAGCCGGTTGAACAACGCGGGTGCGCCACGGGCTTCTCTTTGCTCCCTTCGCTCCCTTGCCACTTTTACCTCCCACATTCTCTTGAAGTCGGTTCACACGCCAAGGCGCGAGAACTTCTTCACTTCACAGCGAAACAAAACGCGCGACTTCTTTGACTTCTTTGCTCCCTTATCCTCTGTAGCCTGACTCTCCGAGTCGGGAGTCGGCGAACGTCGAACGACCCGACTCAGAGAGTCAGGCTACAGATTGACCCTGCGCCAGGCACGGCGGCAACTCGCGACTTCTTTGACCCCTTTGACCTCTTTGGCCTCTTCGCCCGTAAGATGGTCACTCCTGCCCGTCTCTGCTTTCGGCTCCACAAGACAGACGGGCAGGAGTGCCCATCTTACGGATTAAACTACGCGTTCAATTCTCGTGTACTCTTTGCCTTCTTTGCTCCCTTATCCTCTGTAGCCTGACTCTCCGAGTCGGGAGTCGGCGAACGTCGAACGACCCGACTCAGAGAGTCAGGCTACAGATTGACCCTGCGCCAGGCACGGCAGCAACTCGCGACTTCTTTGACCCCTTTGACTTCTTTGACCCCTTTAAACTTTCGTACACACTCTTCGCCGTTTCGTCATTGGTCATTCATTCGACATTCGGATTTCGACATTCG
>CAZQUW010000007.1:0-8645 GCA_964596215.1 uncultured Planctomicrobium sp.
TCTCGCAGGTTGTGTTCGCGCGCACCGCGAATCACGATATCGGACAACTGAGACATATTCGGCTCATGGATGGAACCGGAGCATCGAACAGGCGGATTTCGGCGCCTGGTGGACGTCGCGGTCGGTTGGCGAAGGAACGAGCAGAATTTTAGACACCGACTGACCCAGCGACCACTGAGCGCGATAGCAGGGGGGATTTCGGCGAGGGTCCGGCGTACAGCCGGATGGTTGTCTTGCGGTGGCGGTGATTTCGGTCTGTGCTGCTCCGCAGGCTCAGGCGAGCCAGGGGGGCGTAGCCCTGGGATTCTGCGTGTCAGGCATCCCGGTGCTGCGGCCGCCGGGGCACCGAATCCTGTTTGTTGATGACGGCGAAAGTCTTATGATTTGCCGGGTCGCTGACAACCATCCGGCTGACGCCGGACGCTCGCCTGAATTTGCCCCGACTCTGGAGAGCCAGGCTACAATCCCTGGCCAAATTCGTCGTCGGCGGGTGGTGCGGGGGGTGGCACTGCAGGAGCCTGTTCGCGGGGACTGGCCGGTTCCGGGGCGATCACCACCGCTTCGATGATTGTCGTTTCGACCACTTCCACGACTTCGATCACTTCCCCTGCCTGCGTTTCCGATTCCACCTTCGCAGCGAGATCCTCCTGGAAGGACTCGAACGAACGGCGTTCGGGTTTGGGGCGTTTGGGACGCGTGTTACGACGATCGTTGGCGTTTTCGGCGGCACCTTCCGGGGGGGGAGGGGGCATGCGGCGCGGACGGTCTCGGATGACGAGATCTTCCTCGGTTAAAGGAATCTCGATTTTTTCGAACTTGAAGGGAGGCTTTCTGACTTCGGGCTGGATCTGCATCCAGACGGGCGGGTCCGTACAGGCACAAGTTTGCGAGACTACATCGCCCAGTCGCAACACTTTGCGGCCGCATTGCGGGCACAGAAATGTCCGCCGGATTTCCAGGTCGTTACGTAATCCAGGGCCCTTCAAAGCAGCTCTCCCCCCTGAGTTTTCTCTATGCTGGATACTCTGCGGCTGTTGCTTTCTCGCAACCAGGTCGCAGGTTTGGCGGATTCGGTCGGCGATTCTGGCTGGTCGAGACTGCGGCTGAAAAGCTCCTCTCCCGGGAATCGGAACTTCTATGCTACACTCCGGGTCGGGACAAAAGTAGGGAAAGTTAGCGCGGCCCGCATTTCTTCGTGTCCTTCGTGACCTTCTGGTTAAAAACGAAATGGAACAGAAGGTCACAAAGGTCACGAAGGTTTTCAGTTCGGAACCCTGGAATCTCTTATGATTCAGGATTTTTGTAGCCACGGATGGACACAGATTAAACACGGATAAGACTTGTGGTTTGACAATCGATCACCGTGTCTGAGGACTCAATCCGCGTTCAATTTGTGTCCATCCGTGGTTGGATTCTTCAATCATTTGATTGACTAGGGACTCGTTGCGGAGATTGATTTCAGGTCTTGTTTGATGCGTCGGTCAACTTTGTTTTTGTCCTGGTTTGAAGAATTACATTTCGAGAAAGACTCTCGCTGATGGATACGCTGAAGCAATTGATGGATCTGGTTTTGCACCTGGAGCACCATCTGGGTGATTTGATCAATTACTGCGGTCCGTGGACCTACGTCGTGTTGTTCGGCATCATTTTCGCCGAAACGGGACTGGTCGTGATGCCGTTTCTGCCGGGCGATTCGCTGTTGTTTGCCCTGGGGGCGCTGGCGGCGAGTCAGAAGCTGGATTTATTCTGGCTGCTGGCCCTGTTATCGGTGGCCGCCATCGTGGGCGACACGGTCAACTACTGGCTGGGTTCCAAGCTGGGCCCGCGGATCTTTCGGGGTGAGGACGTGCGTTTTCTGAACAAGAAGAACCTCGACTATACCCACGAATTCTTCGAACGTTACGGCGGCAAGACGATCATCATCGCGCGCTTCATGCCGATCGTGCGGACGTTCGCTCCGTTCGTGGCCGGGATGGGTAAAATGAGCTACGGCCGGTTTATGGCCTACAACGTCGTCGGCGGCCTGGTCTGGATTTTCTTGTTCCTGATCGGCGGATATTGGTTTGGAAATCTGCCCATGGTGAAGAAGAATTTCACGTTGGTGATTCTGGGAATTATTGCCGTGTCCTTGATTCCGCCCGCGATCGAAGTCTTTCGCGAATACCGCAAGTCCCTGGCTGCCAAGCAGGTTTGAACGATGTCGTAGGACGGTTCTCCAGGCCCGCCCGTCCCGCAACATTTATCCGAACCTTCGTCAATCTTCGTGATCTTCTGTTTAAAATGCTTGGAACAGAAGGTCACAAAGATTGACGAGCCATTACAGGTTACGTTTCGCGGAACTTGGTTAGGTCATTGCCAGTCTTTCGCCCGTACAGAAGCGGGACGGACGGGGCCTGGAGACCATCCCACGTAACCATCATGCTCCCCATTGACCCTCAACTCAGTACCGATCTCAAGGCCGAAGCCCACCGTCTCGGTTTCGAGCTGGTCGGGATCGCTCCAGCGGTCACTCCGGTGGGATTTTCGGCGCTGAAGGGCTGGCTCGAACGCGGTTTTGCCGGCGAAATGGGCTACCTGGAGCGGCGATTGGATGCGTACGCTCATCCGGACAAAGTGTTGCCGGGGGTGCGTAGTGTGATCATGCTGGGGCTGAATTATCGCACCGCTGACCCCGTGGAACCCGCAACGGCGGAAGGCCGAGTCTCCCGTTATGCCTGGGGGACGACAGATTATCACACCATTCTACGGCAGCGGTTGAAGCAATTCTCGCAGTTCTTGAAGGCCCGGGCACCGGGATCCCAGGCCCGGGGCATCGTCGATACGGCTCCGCTCCTGGAGCGAGATTTTGCGCGGCTGGCGGGACTGGGCTGGTTTGGCAAGAACACGTTGCTGATCAACAAACGGCAGGGAAGCTGGCTGTTTCTATCGGCCTTGCTGACCGATCTCGAGCTGGAATACGACTCGCCCCATGAGACGGCCCACTGCGGCACGTGTACTCGTTGCCTGGACGCCTGCCCGACCGATGCGTTCGACGGTCCGTACGTGCTGGACGCGCGAAAGTGCATTTCTTATTTGACGATCGAATTACGCGGACCGATCCCCAGGGAGTTGCGATCAGGGATGGGTGATTGGTTGTTTGGCTGCGACATCTGCCAGGATGTCTGCCCCTGGAATCGCAAGGCTCCCGTGACGACGGATCCGACATTTCAGCCGCGGGCCGATCTCCGCCCGGCGGATGCTGTGCGCCTCTTGCGGATGACGGCAGAGGAGTTTGATCGCGAGTTCGCTGAAACGCCGATGGCGCGACCGGGCCGCGCGGGATTGTTGCGAAACGCAGCGATTGTCCTGGGAAACAGCGGTGAGGTGGGGGTGGTTCCCGACTTGATTGCGGCGCTGCGGGATAGTGAACCGTTGATTCGGGGAGCCGCCGTGTGGGCCTTGAGGCGGCTGGGGGGGGAGGACGCCGGATGGGCATTGCGCGAGTTGGCGGACCGCGAGACAGATCCGATCGTGCGCAATGAACTGGGCCCGGATCAAGGGTGATCGCAGGCGAGTCAGGCTATGGAATATCCGCCGTCGATGGGCAGGATCACCCCTGTGATGAAGGCTGCAGCGGGGGAGCACAGGAACTGGACCGCTCCGGTGACGTCCTGGGGTTCTCCCCAGCGTTTCAGTGGGGTGCGGTCGATGATCGTCTGGCTGCGTTCCGGGCTGTCGACGAGGGGTTGGGTGAGGGGTGTCACGATCCAGCCGGGAGCGATGGCGTTAACGCGGATGCCTTCATTGGCCCAGGCGATCGCCAGGGATTTGGTGAGTTGAGCGATGGCCCCTTTGCTGGCGCTGTAGGCCGGTGCGAAGCCGCTGCCGAAGAAGCTCAACATGGAGGCCACATTGATAATACAGCCATGACTGGCGGCGAGCTGCGGATGAAAGGCGGTGCAGAGCCGAAGTGTACCGTGCAGGTTGACGTCGACCACTTGTTGAAACTTGATCGGATCAAATTCCGCCCCGCCCCGCAGGATCATCCCCGCACAATTCACCAGAATGTCGAGCTGCGGGAGCTGGCTGGCGAGTCTCGCGATGGCTGGGGCGTCTTGCACGTCGAGCTGTACGGCGTTGATGTGGGGGCCAGTGGAGCTGGTCGCCGCGGCGTAGAACGCGTCGATTTCCGCGGCGTTCAATCCCGTCACGGTGACCTGGGCGCCGGCCGCTTGAAAGGCCATGGCGATGGCTCGGCCGATGCCGCTCGTGCCGCCGGAGATCAGGATGTGGTGGTTATGGAAATCGAACATGGATGAGGTACTCACGAGAACGACCGCCAAATGACTGGCTGATAGAAAATTTCACCACGGAGACCTGATTTGAGAATTCTCAGTGTTCTCCGTGTCTCCGTGGTGAATCTGCCCCTCCTGTTTGAGTCGGTCATGGAAGAACCGGCGGCTAGCGCCGTGCCGCTCACGAGCCAGGGATCAACGCGTAATCTAGATCGTCGCGAAGTTATTCAGCAGTTTCAGTCCGACCGCCTGGCTTTTTTCAGGGTGAAATTGTGTGGCAAACAGATTGTTGCGGGCAATCATCGACGCGAATCTCTGGCCGTATTCAGTCCGGGCGGCAATGACACTCTCGTCAGTCGGCACGACGAAGTAGCTGTGGACGAAATAAAAATAGGAATCGCGGGGGATGTCGGCCAGCAAGCGCGGGTTGCCGACGACTTCCAGCTGATTCCACCCCATATGAGGAACTTTAAGTTCGGGGTGGTCGGAAAACCGGACGACTTTGCCCGGGATAATTCCCAACCCGGGCCATTCGCCGTCCTCGTAGCTGACATCAAACAGCATCTGCAGGCCGAGGCAGATTCCGAGGAACGGTTTGTCGGCGTGAATGTGAGCCTTGAGCGGTGCAATCAGCTCCTGTCGCTGCAATTCGTGGATGGCATCCCGAAACGCGCCGACGCCGGGCAGAACGAGCTTCTCGGCGGCCTCAATTTCGTCAGGTCGAGTGACGATTTTTGCCGGAACGCCCAGTTTTTCGAAGGCTTTCTGCACGCTTCGCAGATTGCCCATGCCATAATCAACGATCGAAATCATGTTCTCGTCCAAGTGAATGAAAGTCGTCAGGTTATCTTATCGAAAGCATCGCGCGGTGGGAGGGAAGCCCGTTACCGGCCAAAATCAGGAACTCCGCGAAATTGCTGACGCGGCATTGGGTTTGTTTGCGGTTTCCGCTACTGCTTACCGTTGAACATGTTCGGGCAGGTTCAGACGCGAAAAGCGGACTTTGAAACGACTTAGGTGCGGTCGCGGTCCAATTCCTGAACTGGCGATTTGTCGGGAGCTGCGGTACGCTGACTGATTCAGACTGCGGATGGATTACCCGAAATGGACAGCGTTCTGGGAATGAGTGCCAGGGGTCAGACAGCGCAGAATGGTTACTGAAAGACACGATTTAGGACTCATGACGTAGTCCCAACGAGACTTAACACTCGTCGCCGACGCAAGAAGTCGGGCAACAGTGCAGTCGGGACTGATGGAAGAAGCGATGCAGATGGCCTCTCGGGAACGGGTGTTGTTGAATGAGCGTGAACGCGATTGCATGCGAAAAGCTGGCCGGTTCAATGCGCAGTTGATGGATCATGTGCGGACACATGTGCGTGCCGGTATCACGACCAATGAAATTGATCGGATCGTGCACGAATACACGTTGGACCATGGCCATGTCCCCGCCTGCCTGGGTTATCGTGGTTTTCCGAAAAGTGTTTGCACCAGTGTGAATGAAGTGGTCTGTCACGGGATTCCGGGAACCTATGTGCTCAAAGAGGGCGACATCGTCAACGTCGATTTGACAACGATTGTCGACGGCTGGTTCGGCGATCAGTCCGAAACCTTCATCCTGGGCCATGTCTCCGACGAAGCCCGCTTGCTGACGCAGGTCGCGTTTGACTGCCTGTATATCGGGATCGAAGCGATCAAGCCGTTCGGGCGGGTTGTGGATATCGGCCGTGCGATCGAACGGCACGCGCATTCGTACCGGTTCTCCGTAGTTCGCGAATACCAGGGGCATGGGATTGGCCAGCAGTTTCACCTGGATCCAGGAATTCCGCACTATGTGGTCAAGGGGGGGGCGTCGTCGCCGATCCTGCCGGGCATGTGTTTCACGGTTGAGCCGATGATCAATGCAGGCACCTGGAAGACGGTCATTGATCCGATCGATAAATGGACGGTCCGCACTTACGACCGCCGCTTGTCGGCCCAGTTCGAACACACCATTCTGATGACCGAGAAGGGGCCGGAAATTCTGACGCTGACCCAAAACGGTCCACAACGCGGCCACAAATTTTAACGGTCACCAGCGGAGAATGCCCCGATTCCTGGGACGGGTCTCCAGGCCCGTCGGTCGACGGTAGGGCTTTAAGCAAGCTATTCTTTGAGCAGATCAGGTCTTTACCAGAGACATTCGATCGCCATTGCGTTTGCCTTCATGCATTGAAACACATTGACGGACGGGCCGGGAGACTACAACAAGATCCTTGAAAATGGTCCGATGCGTCTTCCAATCCTTCGTGGCCTTTGTGCCCTTCTGTTAAAAAGATTTGGAACAGAAGGTCACAAAGATCGCGAAGAAAGACATAGAGGGGCCTGACGGGTCCCACGGTTGCCGTAAAGTTTTCTCCCCGAACGTTGAAATGTTGTGTTACCGATGGATCGACTCAGTCACCTCAATCCGCCTCAGCGCGATGCGGCCCTGACATTGAAGGGACCAGTCCTGGTTCTGGCCGGGGCCGGAACGGGGAAGACCCGCGTCATTACCCACCGCATGGTCGAGTTAATCCGCAGTGGCGTTCCCGCGGATCGCATTCTGTCGGTCACGTTCACCAACAAAGCCGCCGGCGAAATGCTCGAGCGGACGATTCATCTGCTGGGCAAGCAGTTGAAGCCCCGGCCGTTCATTTCGACCTTTCACGCCCTGTGTGTCCGCATCCTGCGGCAGGAAATCCATCATCTGGGGTATCCGCCTGCGTTTGTGATCTACGATCGGGGCGATCAGGAGTCGGCTGCGCGGAAGGCGATGCGCGATATCCGGCTGGGTGAGAAATCGATCCGGCCGGGCGATCTGCTGTCGATTATCAGTCGCTGGAAAATGCAGGCGGTGCAGCCGGAAGAAGCGAGCTCCGTCGCGGAGGATGACCAGGAGTTGATGGCGGCGTCGGCCTATCGGCGCTACCAGCAGAATCTGAAAGCCAGCGGGGCGGTCGACTTTGATGATCTGCTGTTATTGACGGTGAAGCTGTTCCACGAATTCCCGGAAGTTCTGGCTCGGTGGCAGCAGCGATTTCTGTATGTGCAGATTGACGAATATCAGGACACCAACGGCATTCAGTTCAGCCTGATTGAATCGCTGGTTCGCCCGCATAAAAACCTGTGCGTCGTCGGTGATGACGACCAGTCGATCTACGGTTGGCGCGGAGCCGAAGTGGAGCACATCCTGGGCTTTCACAAGGTGTTCCCGGGGGCGAAAGTCGTCCGATTGCAGGACAACTACCGTTGCACCGAGGCCATCCTGAAGCTGGCCAACCGGCTGGTAAAACACAATAAGAATCGCCACGACAAGCAACTGGTGGCACATAAGGAGACGTCCGACCCGGTGCGGATGCGCAGCTTCCCCGATGAGCAGAAAGAGGCGGAGTTTGTCGCGACGGATATGGCCTATCAGATCGCCGAGTTGAACGTCCAGCCGAACGATATGGCGATCCTGTTCCGGACCAACGAACAACCGCGGATCTTCGAGCAGGAACTCCGCAAGCGTCGGCTGCCGTATGTGGTCGTGGGGGCGCAATCGTTCTTCGACCGTCGCGAGATTCGCGATGTGATGGCCTACCTGAAGGTGCTTGCACAGCCCGACGATGAAATGTCGCTGCTGCGAATTATTAACACGCCATCACGCGGGATTGGGGAATCGTCAGTCGAAAAGTTGCTGGCCCAGGCGGTGCGGCAGAAGAAAAAACTATGGGAAGTGGTTCCCGATGCGGCAGCCTCGGGTGAGATCAGCGCGGGGATCGCGAATTCGCTGAAGGAATTCAGCGGGCTGCTGGGGCGATACCGCGAACGACTGCAGGCCGAGCCCCGGCGGATGGCGGATATCGTCCAGGGACTGCTGAGCGAAATTGACTACGAGTCCGAGATCAACAAGCAGTACAAAGAGCCAAATCAGCAGTTGGCCCGGGTCGAGTCGCTCAATCAGATCATGGACTCGATGACGTTGTATATCGATCAGGCAGACACCCCGACGCTGGCCGAATTCCTGGAACAGTCCACGCTGAATGACCAGTTTTCGCAGCCGGACAAGAAGGATGATAAGGCCCAGAAGGGGATCAAATTGATGACCCTGCACAGTGCGAAAGGACTGGAGTTCCCGCATGTGTACCTGGTGGGTCTCGAAGAAGGCATCCTGCCGCATCATCGATCGCTGATTGAAAACACCATTGATGAGGAGCGTCGACTGACCTATGTGGGCGTCACGCGGGCTCGGGATTACCTGACGATTACTCACGCGAAGACCCGCATGAAGTGGGGCAAGAAAAAAGATTCGTTGCCTTCCCGGTTTATCTATGAAATGATCGGGAAAGAGGTCCCGCCAGCACTGCTGGC
>CAZQUW010000007.1:8745-15101 GCA_964596215.1 uncultured Planctomicrobium sp.
AAATTCACCGGGGCTCACTCGCGCGTCGTCTGGGTGCAGGATCACAGCTCGGCGAATAGCGACATCCTGGCGATCGGCCAGCGGCTCAGGCTGATGGGCTTTGACAGCGAGGACGGCAAAGGCGAGCGCGTGGTGCTCGGTGAGTTGCGTAACTATGCCAAGCCGTTGCTGACTCCGGATGGCCAGCGGGTCGTTTTCTCTGACCAGTTTTCGCAGAAGTTTTATGTGGTGAACTGGGACGGATCTGGTAAGAAACTCCTGGGGGAGGGGCTGGCAGTGGATGTCTGGCGGGATCCCGCAGATGGTGTGGATTGGGTGTATGCCGCCAGGCGAGTGGGCAAGCCGGAAAACGTAACGTATCGGAATCTGCGTCGAGTGAAACTCAGCGATCCGAAGGGTTCGCAAAAGGTCTGGGACCAGACCGAGGTGGGCTGCGACAATTTTCAGTTGTCAGCGGATGGGACTCGGGCCGGTGGTGAATTTCCCTGGCCGAATGGCGGCGTGGCTGATCTGCGGAAGAAGACCTGGCAGAAGCTGGAACAAGGCTGTTGGAGTTCCATTGCGCCTGACAACAGCGGAGTCAGCTGGGTGTTTGACGGACCACACCGGAACCTGCAGTTTCATCGTCCGGACCAGGCAGAGGGCTGGAAGGTCAACGTGAATTCGGCGCCCGAGGTCAATGGTGCCGAGGTCTTTCATCCCCGCTGGTCGAACCATGTCCGTTACTTCGGCATGACGGGACCCTATAGCGTCCAGGGGAAAGTGAATGTAATTTCGGGTGGAGGGCCACAGGTCGAGATCTATCTGGGGCGCTTCAGTGCCGATTTCAAGACGGTCGAAGCCTGGCATCAAGTTACCAAAAATGACCGGGGTGATTTTTATCCCGACGTGTGGATTGCCGGGGGCGAGAGTTCTTCGATCGAGTTACCTGGACTCAAGAATGTTCCGGTCGCTGTGGCCGCGGGGACTTGGCCGGTGGTGACTGACGGCTTGCTGTTTGCCTGGAACAACAGCGCCCAGGCGAACCAGATTCCCGACCGGCCCGGACAGCCGGGGCGGGCGTGCCAGATTCAGTTACAGGGCCGGGTTGTCCCCGGGCGCTTCCATGATCTGCGTTTCCTGGGAGGCACAGGGATTCTCGAAAACTTGGATGCGGAGTTGTTAGCGGCGGTAAAGTCCCAGAAGGCTTTGACGGTGGAGATGCTGGTGACTCCGGCCAGTGCCACTAGCCCGACGGCCCCCTTCTGTGAAATGGGACCCCCGAAAAACCCCTATGTGTCACTCCGTCACGGCGGTGATTCGTTCGGTGTGTCGCTGCCGACCGGGGGAAAGAATCTTGGTCTGGGCGACCGCGCGGCCGGGGCACCGCTGCTGGTTACGGTCACGTTGACCGCGGACAGAATTCGCGTCTATTTTGATGGCCGGCTGCGCGACAGCAATGACAAAGCGGGTCTGGAATTGCAGGATTGGAACTCGGCGGAGATCCGGTTGGGCAGTCCCGACTGGCGTGGCAGCCTGGAAGCGATCAGCATCTACGCACGCAGTCTCAGTGCAGAAGAGATCGAACGGCAGGCGACAGCGACATTGCATCGGCTGGCACCGCGTCGGGCGATTGTGCAGACGCAGGTCACGGCGAAGTGCATTGAGCGGTCCACGATTCCTCCGCCGGCGCAGATCTTGCCCTATCGCCGGGCCCTGGTGGTGCATGAGTTTGAAGTACTGAAGATCGCGGCGCGTTCCAAGGTGTCGGGTCAGAAGCCTGCCGCGACGAGTTCGCTGAAGGTGGGTGATCGAATCCTGGTTGCACGGTGGGGAATTCTGGATGGCCAGATCTTGCCGGAAGCCGCAGCGCCCCTGGTCGGCCAGTCCGCGGACTTGGCGCTGGAACTGGTCGACGAGCACCCCGAATTGAAAAGTGAGCGGCAGATTCTGGATGTCGCGGAACTCGATTTGCCGTTGTATTACGACGTCCGTGAACCGGCCAAACAGCCCTGATTGCGGTGATCGGGGGGATCGGTTAATTTCTGAAGTGGGCTGCAGCGGTGGGACGGGTCTCCAGGCCCATCCGTGACTTTCGGGTCCCAATTCGAATTGACTGATTACCTCAGTGTGTTCTCCGTGTCTCCGTGGTGCAATGAAGCTGATGATTCACCACGGAGACACGGAGAACACAGAGACGAAGTTCCAAGTAGAGGGTTCTCGGCAGGCGTGTTCAGCCAATGGCGACCGCTATTCAGTTGCCATTGGGCTTGATCAGAAGGGACGGCCCGGCCTGGAGACCCGTCCCATGGCGGCTTGCCCTGTGGGCTGCCGCGAATTTGCCCCAACGATAGAATTCTTCCATGTCGCCTGTTGTTGATACGTTGATTGCTGTCGTGTTGGCCTATCTGGTCGGGTCGATCCCTTTTGGCTATTTGATTGCGCGGTTGATCAAGGGCATCGATATCCGCCAGCATGGCAGCGGTAATATCGGCGCGACGAACGTGGGGCGTGTGTTGGGGGCGAAGTGGGGAATTCTGGCCCTGCTGCTGGATCTGGTGAAAGCGCTGCTGCCTACCTGGTTGCTGCCACTCTGGCTGGTTCGCGATCCGGCATGGACCGGGCATGTGGCGATTGCCTGCGGAGTGGCCGCGATCATCGGGCATATGTATCCCTGCTACCTGTGGTTACGCGGTGGCAAGGGGGTCGCTTCGGCATTGGGTGTCGTGGCCTATCTGGCACCCCTGTCGACGGCGATTGCGTTCGGCGTGTTTGTCCTCACGTTCTTCGCGTGGCGGATCGTCTCGTTAAGTTCCATGCTGGCGGCGATAGCGTTTGCCGCGGCACATCTGGTTCTGAACGCCGATCATTTGTGGTCGCCCAGCGGGTGGAGCCTGACACTGTTCAGTCTGGCGATTCCCACGTTGATCGTCGTTCGTCATCGGAGCAATCTCGTCCGGCTATGGCGGGGTGAAGAGCCCACCTATCGAACGGCGAAGGAGTCTTCGGGTGCTTGAATCTGGCTTACAGACTGGTCGCGACGTACGACAGGCTTGCCGGTCCGGCACTTGGACCGGGCAGACTGCGGGGCTGGCGCGAGGGTTCACACAGGCGAATCTGGTGATTCTGCCTCAGGCGCTGGCATTCGATTTTCTGTTGTTTTGTCAGCGAAATCCCAAGCCCTGCCCGTTACTGGCGGTGACTGAGCCTGGAAAAGTCTGCCCGGGTGAGCTGGCTCCGGACGCCGATTTGCGGACGGACCTGCCCCGGTACCGCGTCTGGCGCCACGGCGAACTGGTCGATGAGCCGACGGAGATCTCACGTTACTGGCAGGAGGATTTCGTCAGTTTCCTGATCGGCTGTTCCTTCACGTTTGAGGATGCCCTGTTACGCGCCGGGGTGCCCGTGCGGCATATCGAACTGCAGCGGAACGTGCCCATGTATCGCACGAATGTCGAATGTGTTCCGGCCGGAGTCTTTCATGGACCACTGGTCGTCTCAATGCGGCCGATGAAGCCGGCCGATGTCGTGCGGGCCGTGCAGATTACTTCGCGATTTCCACGAGTGCACGGGGCACCGATTCATATTGGGCTGCCGGAGCAAATAGGTATTAGCGATCTGTCGCGACCTGACTTCGGGGAAGCGGTTCCGGTTCACGCCGACGAATTGCCGGTGTTCTGGGCGTGTGGGGTGACTCCGCAATCCGCAATTATGGCCGCCAAACCGCCGCTGGTCATTACGCATAGCCCCGGCTGCATGTTCGTCACCGACGGGCGGGATGAGCAATTAGCGGGCGGGTGAGCGAATGATGGGGGGCTGAGCGCTATTTGGAATGGTCCTGTGGGCGCTGGCTGATAAAGGGTCTTTCCGGGTAGGTGCCGGTGCGGGTATCATTCAGGGTGCGCTATTGGGCGCGGAATTGGCCTCATCGAGTGGAACAGGCGACGCGTGATGTCACCCTTGCAAGAACGTCTGGCAGAACTGCGGGCAAAGATTCGCCAGCTGCTGTGGTTGTATGGACTCAGCTGGCTGGTGGCCGTCCTGTTGGGTGCCCTGCTGGTTGTGGGCTGCGTAGATTGGTTGCTCCACCTGGACGATTCTGGCGTGCGGCTGATCCTGGGGCTGGGCATTCTCGGCGGTGCGGGTTATGTCGCCTATCAGCGGCTGATCACGCCCCTTAAGGTTCCCATGTCCGACATCGACCTGGCGCTGCGGATTGAGCGGCGCTTTCCCAAGTTTCGCGACAGCCTGGTCAGTACGATTCAGTTCTTGCAGGACGAGCAGGATCCCCGGCTGGGAGCTCCTGCCCTGCAGCGTCGAGTCATCGAGAAGACGCTCAAGCAAACCCGGCTGATGGATTTCGAAGATGTCGTGCAGACACAGCCCGTGCAGCGCATTGCCTGGACTGCATTGGTGGTCTGCATCACGACGGCGCTGGTTGTCGGATTTAACCAGGCCGAAGCGGCCACCGCGCTGAAGCGATTGATGTTTCCGTTTGCCGCTCACCCCTGGCCCCGGCAGACTCAATTGCAGTTTGTGAAAATCGGGGCCAATGGCCTGGAGGCACTGGTTGCCGATGCGCACGATCCGTTGCGTATTGCGCGCGGTGATACGCTCGAACTGACGGCGATTAACTTGAATCACCATGGGCGGATGCCGACCAGCGTCCAGCTGGAGTTCAAGGACCCGGCAGGGGTGATTACCCGGGAAGTGATGCAGCGGACAACCCTGGCCGATCAGGACCAATCCCGCGAGGCCGTGTTTGCCAATGTCGTGATCAAGTCACCATTTCAATTTCGCGCGGTCGGCGGCGACGATCAGACGATGGATTGGTTTCCCCTGGAAGTCGTCCCCCCGCCGGTGGCCGAGTCGCTCCAGGTCAATCTGATTCCTCCCAGATATACTCGCAAGCCGGTGATCAAGCTCCCTGCGGGTGTCGGGCATGTGGAAGGTTTGGTAGGCACGAAAGTCCAGATCGCGGCCAAGTCGAACAAGCCGTTAAGTTCCGCCCTGTTGAAGATCCGCGATAAGGACCAGCAGGCGATGACGATTGCGAAAGATGGTGTCAAACTTTCGACCGTATTCCAGATCAAGGAAGCCGGGATCTATTCGTACTGGCTCGACCTGCGGGACCGGCAGAATTTTGGCAACAGCGATGCCCCGCGGTATGAGATCCGGGCCATTCAAGACACGCCTCCTGACATCTATATTGATCGCCCGGCGATCGATATGCAGGTGACACCGACGGCCGAGATCCCGCTCCGATTTGTGGCGAAAGATGATCTCGGACTGAACCAGGTGCGGATGCGATTCCAGATTCTCGAACCGGGAAAAACCGAGCTGACGAAGCCGGTTGAAGTGCCCCTGATCACGCTCGACAAGCGACCGCTGCAGCACTCGCAGGAACATCTGTGGCAACTGGAACCGCTCAAGCTGGTGCCAGGACTGCAGATTCAATTACACGGCGAAGCGACAGACGACTATGACCTGGGGCCGCGGCACGTCGGACGCAGCCTGACGCGCACGTTGACAATTATCACCCCCGAGGAAAAAACGCAGGAGCTGGCTGATCGGCAGATTGGATTGCTGGGTGATCTGGAACGGGCCAAGAAGCAGGAGACCGAGATCCAGGCCCAGACTGCCGAGCTGCGAACTCAGCTGGAGAAGACGGGCAAATTGCGTCCGCAGGATGTCGACATGCTGCAGCGGATTGAAGGCCAGCAGCGGCAGATTGCCAATGCGATGCAGAATTCGCAGGATGGCATGCTGGCCCGGGCCGAGGAAATCCTCAAAGAATTCCGCCAGAACCGCCTGGAGTCACCCGAGACTGAACAGCGGCTCGGGCAGATCCGTTCCGAGTTGCAACGACTGGCCGATGAACATCTGGCAGAGATCGAACAGAATCTCACACAAGCCCGGAAGCAGGCTGGCGGCAGTGAGCCGTCCGAGGTGACCCCACCTGGCAAGTCTGACAAGAACAACCCCGCGGCGGGGGCAAAGACGGGCAGTCCGGACCAGGCGTCTACCGGGGCCGGGGCGAAGCCGAGCGACGACAAGCCGAAGAGTACCCCGCCGAAAGATGAGCCCGGTCAGCCTGCGAAAGCGGAACCGGCAACCGAACAACTCAAGGCGGGCAAGCCGGCGACATTAGAAGACCGTCCGGGTGAGAAAACGCCCCCACGAATTACCGACCAGCCACGTGCAGGAGCCTCGCCCACAGAGCAGGCGTTACACCAGGCTCAACGGCATCAGCAGGCCGTTACGGAAACGCTGGGCGACTTGCTGCAGGAGCTGTCGCAGTGGCAGGACGAGCGCCAGACGGCGCTCGATTTGCAGGATATCCGGCAGGCTCAGGACAAGATCAAGCAGGATACGAC
>CAZQUW010000007.1:15201-40928 GCA_964596215.1 uncultured Planctomicrobium sp.
CGGCAGGTCAGCGAGAATAACATCGGCCAGGCGGGGCAGATCCAGCAACAGGTGGCTGAAGAACTGCAGGCCCTGGAAGATGCCCTGAAGAACCGGCCAGTCTCCGATCTGGAAACGCTCGTCAAACAGATGAAGCAGGCGGAGCAGGATCTGGCCGACCTGGCTCAGCAGCAGGCCGAACTGCTCAAGAAGACCGCGGAAGCCCAGCCCGAGACCGATCCTCAGGTCAAAGAGGAACAGCTGGAAAAACTGAAGAAAGAGCAGCAGGAACTGGAGCAGAAGGCCGAGCAACTGGCGCGGAAACTCCAGCGATTGCAGATGAAATCGCCCGCCGAAGCCGCTCGCCGCGCCGCAGAACGGATGCAGCAGGCCGGGGAATCGCTCGAGAAAGAGGAGACCGCCGACGAGGCGGAGCAGCAGGAGCAAGAAGCCCTGGATGACATCGAGCAGGCGCAGCGCGAACTGGCGAAGGAACGTGAGCAGGCCGAGGAACGGCTGGCGTTTGAGCAATTGGAAAAAGTTGCCGACGAAATCAAAACGCTGGCGGAACGGCAACAGGGAGTGCTGACGGAAACGAAGCGTCTCAATGATGTGCACGCGGCACGCGGCAACTGGAATCGTGCGCAGTTGAAGACCCTGCGGGACCTGGCAGAAACCCAGCGCGGTTTGCGTCAGGAAACGATCGGCCTGGCCGAAAAACTAAGTGCTGCTGAAGTGTTTGCACTGGCGGTCAAGCGGGCGTCGAAGCAGATGGAGCAGGCGGCCTTGCGGTTAGATGACAAGCAGACCGGGCCGGAGACGCAGCAGTTTGAGCAAGCCGCCTTCCAGCGGTTTCAGGAGTTGGTCGAGGCACTGCAGCACGAGAAGAAAGAACAGGCGGCCGAGCCGCAGGAGCAGCAACCCGGAGGCAACGGCGGAGCCGAGCAGACGGCCCCGCCGGTCGATACGGTGGCGATGCTGGCCCAATTGAAAATGCTCCGTTCGCTGCAGGTGGAGCTAAACACGCGGCTGCTGACCCTGGGCCAGAAACGAGACACCGGCAATCCGCTGACTGCGGCTGAATTGGAAGAGTTAAAGGGCCTGGGCGAAGAACAGGGGGAACTGGCCGAATTGGGAGCCAAGTTCCTGAAGATGTTCGAGAAACCCGAGGCCGAGCCAGCAGCCGATCAGCCGGACGGCAAGCAGGTTGAACCAGAGCCCGCCGTGAAGGGTGAAGAGAAGAAGGCTGAATAGTGAGAAAATTAGTCCACCATGTCTTCAGCACCAAAGGTGCGCGCCAGGCCAGCCTAGGGCAACGCCCTAGGACTCGATCGGCGACAGCGGTCAAGCCCTGAAGGGGCGCGCTAGGTCGGGGTCAAGCGCGCCCCTTCAGGGCTGAAGACATTGGTGGTACGCTTTACCTAGGGCGTTGCCCTAGGCTGGCCTGGCGCGCACCTTTGGTGCTCAATGAGGATGTCCATGTTAATAAGCCACTACCTGCCAAGCTGTGTGGTGTTCTCCATGCTGGCCGGGACGATCTGTGCCACGACGCAAGTGCGTGCTGAGGACGCTGCTCAAGCTGCAGCCAAACCTGATGTCGCCACGGACGACACAGCAACGGCCGAGGATGAACCGGTCGAGACCTTGAAGAAGAAGTCCGACCAGCCTGATGCGGCCCCGCAGTCTCCGGCTGCCACTGAGAAGAAAGCTCCGGAAAAGGCCGAGCCTCCTCCCGCCAAGCCCAAACGAGATGTGACCGACCAACTTCTGGAAGGCCTGGGGTTGTCGGGGGACGAGGCAACCGGAAATCCGCTGGATGCGATCGTGGAACGGATGCGGGATGTCCAGGAGCGACTGCAAAAGACGGAAACTGACAAGCAAACGCGTGACTTGCAGACGCAGATTGTGAAAGATCTGGACGATCTCATTGAAAAATTGAAGAACCAGAAACCGCCCCCCCCGCCCCCCAATCAGAACCAGTCTCCGCCCCCGCCGATGGGCGAGAATTCTCCGGATTCACCACCGCGAGGTGGACGGCAGCCGAAGCCGCAGAACAGCCAGAACTCCAAGGGGGGACCCCAGGAGAAGCCGTCCTCCGGTGAACAGCGACAACCGGCTTCGCCGTCCGAATCGGAAAAGGAGAGCAAGGGAAAGAAGTCGCGCGACTCGGACAGCCAGCTGCGGCAGACCCGTTCGGCTGAGGAAGAGGCCGCACGGCAACGCATGGCCAAGGATGTCTGGGGGCATCTACCCGCCGCTCTGCGACAGGAGTTGCTCAATGTCTACAGCGAGAAATATCTGCCGAAGTACGACGAAATGGTCCGCAAGTACTACGAAGCACTGGCCGAACAAAATCGTCGTTCTCCGTGATATTACGATGTGACCCTGCGATCCAAGCTGGGCTCGGCTGACGTCCTGAATCTGCTTCACTCCGGCTGTGTCGCCATGTCGGCGAGGTGTTGTCGCAACAGATCGAGCGCCGTCTTGGCCGAGCGACTTTTGAGGATCGTGGGGTCGCTCAGGCCCTGGATTTCAGCCGTCTTCGAGACCCCTGCCCCGGCTAAGGCGACGTTGACTTTCGGGATCGGCGGAGCGCTCGGGTCAGTAGCCGTCATGACGACGTCGCCGACGACCAGTACATAGTCTGAACCCGATTGTTTGCGAATGTGCTGCGCCAGATTGGACACGCGCGACGCGGATTCCAGATGGGGCACGAAATGCAAACCCAGCTGCGCCGCCAGCTGCGATTCGCTGCCGACCCAGCCTCCGCGATAACAGGTGCCTGGACCTTCCACATTCGACAGCCACATGGCCAGGAGCCCCCCCGTCGATGATTCGGCCGTCAGTAACGTGGCCTCCTGCTGGCTAAGATGCCGCAAGACGACATCCTGCAACTCTTCGTCATTGTCGCCAAATACATATTGCCCCAGGCGTTCGCGGGCGGTCGCCCGGGCCTGGCGAATCTTCAGCTCGCACTCTTCCACGCTGTCCCCGTGGGCTTCGATGCGCAGGGTGATCGTCCCTTCATGGACCGTGATGCCCACTTCCGGATCGCGGCCCCGGGCGGTCAGGTCCCCGAGCAACTCGTCGGCGTGCGATTCCCCCAGGCCGAAACAGTTGACGCGCGAGGAACGAATCACTTTGCCCGTCCCGCACAGATCGCTCAGCCGAGGCAGGACCGAGTCCCGGAACATCGGCTTCATTTCGCTGGGGACGCCCGGCATCGCAGCGAGGCGGCAGGGCGTTTTACCCGGCCGCGGGATTTCGACCCAGATGCCGGGGGCTGTGCCGCGGGGGTTGGGAATTGGTTCCGTGCCTGCGGGGAACATCGCCTGGATCGAATTTCGTTCGGGCATCGTCCGATTCCGGCGCGAGAACATCTCTTTGATGATCTGCAGCGACGGTTCATCCAAGACCAGTTCAACACCCAGCAACGCCGCGAGAGCTTCGCGGGTCAGGTCGTCGAGCGTCGGGCCCAGTCCCCCCGTGATCAGCACAATATCGGCCCGCTCGACGGCCTGGCGGAAGACCAGCAGGTTGGCTTCCAGTGTGTCGGCTACCGTGGTGTGATACCAGACGGGGATCCCCACCGCGGACAGCTCGAGACTCAACCATTGGCTGTTGGTATCGAGCTTCGCCCCCGTCGTGAGTTCCGTACCGATTGCGATCGTTTCCGCCTGCATGCTGAGGGGGCCTTATCTGGATGCCGTGAGAATGTTTCGTGCTATCTGAATGTTAGTCGGCCCGGCGCGGCTTATCGAGCCCCTCCGCCGATGATTCGCGAGGAGCACTGGCGGAGACCATATCCCCGCACCCACGGGGCCCTCCTGTCCTGCGATGAGGCGCATCGTGCGAATTGCCGGGTGGGAATATCAACTCGTGACTGCGGAAGATAGACATTGTGTCATGGATTGTCTGGCGCGAGAATTGGTTGCAGCGAGACTGTGAGATGCGTATCGTGTGAACATCGTCTCTGTGCAATGCAGTGCTGAACTGATCCCAGTCCAATCGCCGCCGGCAGCCTTTCGATTGCTGCGGCCTCTCGTCGATATCTGCCACGGCCCGCAGCTGCACCAATCGGAATTGCAAGTTTTGGAGTACGTGTATCGCTTCCTACCCACAGGTTTGATTTATCACCCAGCCAGGAGCTGTCCCATGAAATGGGCCATGATTCGCGTCGCAGTCCAGCGTCCGCATGTCTGTTGCATAATACTTGGAGTGATGGTGTTTGCCGGAGGGCTCGGCTGGCTGGCAGCTGGGGGTGCTGCCCTGGCGAGTGAGGGGGACAGGAGCCCCGCAGCCCGGGCCGCGGAGCCTGGCCAGCGGCTGGTTGCGTTGCAGTCGCCGTCCTCGAAAACCAAGTCCAAAGCCAAACCGAAGAGCTCGTCCAAGAGCAGCAGCAAGACGGCTGCCAGAGGGAGTGCCAAAAGTTCTGGTGATACGAACTGGCCGGGTTTTCGCGGTCCGTCGGGCATGGGGACCAGCGACGCCAAGGGGCTGCCGCTGACCTGGAGCGGTACGGAAAATGTCGCCTGGAAGACCCCCCTGCCGGGGCCCGGCGCTTCCAGTCCGATCGTGTTTGGTGACCGCATTTACCTCACGTGTTACACCGGCTTCTTTGTGCCCGGTGAGGATGGTGGCAGCCAGGAACAGCTGAAGCGACACCTGATCGCCGTGCGGCGCAGTGATGGTGAAATCATCTGGGACAAGGCGTTGCCGGCCAAGTTGCCCGAAGAGGATCGGATCCGTGATCACGGCTTTGCCGCGAATACTCCGGCCGCGGACGCGGATCGAGTCTATGTATTCTACGGTAAATCAGGGGTGCTGGCGTATGACCATGAGGGGCAACAGCTCTGGCAGACAGATGTGGGATCCAAGACGCATGGTTGGGGAACGTCCGCTTCGCCGGTGCTCTATGAAGATCTGGTCCTGATCAACGCCAGTGTGGAAAGCGAATCGCTGGTGGCCCTCGACCGCAAAACGGGCAAGGAGAAATGGCGGGCACCCGGTATCCGCGAAGCCTGGAACACGCCCGTCGTGGTGACTGCGGGTGTTAAACGCCCCGAGGTCATTGTGGCGACGCAAGGGAAGGTCCTGGCCTTCGAGCCCACCGCGGGCAAGCCTTTGTGGACCTGCCGTACCGACATCGGCTGGTACATGGTGCCGAGTGTCGTGGCGGCCGATGGAATTGTGTATTGCCTGGGTGGCCGGTCAGGGATTGCGGCACTTGCCGTCCGGGCCGGGGGCAGCGGCGACGTGACCGAGTCGCATCGCCTGTGGACGAGCCAGAAGGGTTCGAATGTCTCGTCTCCAGTCTATCTGGATGGCCACCTGTACTGGATGCACGAGCAACGCGGAGTCGCTTATTGTGCCAAGGCCGATACGGGCGAAGTCGTTTATGAACAGCGGCTCGAACGTGCCGGGCAGGTCTATTCGTCCGCGCTGCTGGCGGACGGCAAGCTGTACTATTTGACTCGCGAAGGTCGGACGTTCGTCCTGGCGGCCAAGCCCGAGTTTGAGCAGCTGGCGATGAACGATCTCCAGGACCGCAGCACTTTTAACGGCAGCCCGGCGGTTGACGGCTCCCGGCTGCTGATCCGTTCGGACAAGTTCTTGTATTGCCTGGGCAAATAGTCTGGGCACCGGTGGAGCGTGGGAAAAGTACTGCGCGTCATACAGCTTCACCGCGGCGTTGGGCGCTGATTGCTGGTGTTAATCGGGATTCCGGCGGATTGTTGCGCGCACTGACGGGCCTGGCGACCCGTCTCACGGATGGCGAACCAGGAGGGCATCTGGAACGCGGGTTGATGCAGTTCGCCTGAATCGCTATCTTCAGCACAGAGCCGGCCGTTTTTCTGCAGCGCCGTCGCAACATGTGTTCATGTTGTGATCGCGGTCTGTGTGTCTGGTGCTCACGCCGCCTGTGATGGCCGCCGGCCGTATCGTAGATCGTGGAGACGAGAGGATTATGGGACTGCTCACTGGGAAAAAAGGGTTGGTGTTCGGGATCGCGAATGATCATTCGATCGCCTGGGCTATCACGCAGAAGCTGCACGCAGAAGGGGCGGAGATGGGTTTTACCCACCTGCCCGATAAGGACCCGGAGCGTCCACGCATGGAAGGCCGCTTGCGCAAGCTGGTCGAGCCGCTGGGTGCGAAGCTGATGATGCCCTGCGATGTGCAGAAGGACGAAGATCTCGACAAGGTGTTCGCCGCCGCGAAAGAGATCTACGGTCCGCTGGATTTCGTCGTCCATTCGGTGGCCTATGCCCCGATTGAGGATTTGAAGAAGGATACGCACGCCTGCAGCCGCAGTGGTTTCCTGACATCGATGGACATCAGCTGCTACAGCTTCATCGCAGTGTCCCATCGTGCTCAGGCAGCACTGGTTCCCGGTGGCAGCATCCTGACGCTGACCTACCTGGGCGGCGAAGCAGTGATCCCCGGCTACAACATCATGGGTGTCTGTAAAGCCGCGTTGGAAAGCAGCGTGAAGTACCTGGCCTACGAACTGGGGGCAAAGGGGATTCGCGTGAACGGTCTGAGTGCCGGGCCGCTGAAAACGCTCAGTTCGTCCGCCGTCAGCGACATCGACAACATGCTGAAACTCTACGGTCAAATGGCCCCGCTGAAGCGGAACGTCACGGCCGAAGAAGTCGGCAAGACAGGTCTGTACCTGTTGAGCGACCTGGCGAGCGGCGTGACGGGCGAATGCCTGCATGTCGATTCGGGATACCATGTCATGGCGGCGCCCCCGTCCGACATCAAGGTCTAAGCCAGATCCCCAGACGTTAATCAGTCGACAAATCTCAGGGATTCAGTTCTTTTTCGAAGAGCTGAATCCCTGTTTCTTTTGTTGCGGGATGCGTCCCGCCAGGGGTATCAGACGCGGACCGCGAATTTCCAATTTCCTGTGAACATTCGCCGGGCGACTTGCGTCTATAATTCTGGAGCGACGATGGATGTCATCGCCCGAGACCTCGACAGAACAATTACCGGCACCACGAATCATGTCCAATTCACACACGATTCTCCGCAACCGCCATGGTTTTCGCGAACAGTATTGCAGCCCGCTGAGTGACATCTCCGGTCGGCCGGGGGTCAGGTCGGAACTGGGGCCCGAAGGTCTCAAGAATTCCGCCAGTATTCGGCCAGACATCGTTGAAACGCGAACTCCACAACGTCAGTGACGCTGGCCGCCAGCAGCCTGAAGCTTGGCTGAGCCCGGTGTCACTGTCCACAACGGGGATGATTGACACCGGGCTGTTTCGCGCCCGGATATGTCCCACGCCCCTCGAACGCCTTGCGTCGGCTGGGCATTGGCGAGCCTGCGTGGCTGTAACCCACGTGTCCCTGACTGTGCAAGTTCAACTCTTGCCCGACGCACTCTGCACAGACACTTTGAGCTGGTATCGCAGTCACTGCCCCAGGCATTTCGCGTTCTGGCATTTCAGGAACGTGGCCAGTACGATAGCGCCCGATTCGAACTTCGCGGCGGTTTTCATTCGCGTTCTGGCGGCCTAACTTGTTCCATGACTGAGCAATCTTCCCCGTCTGAAGGACTTGCGGCCGTCGATTCCCGGCGCCAGCAGGCCCGGGGACGAATGCTGCTGATTGCGGCGGCGATTGGCTGGAGCGTGATTGGCGTGGCGGTGAAGAGCCCGCTGTTGCAGGATGTTCCCGGGCCGATGTTTGCCGGCTGCCGGGCACTGACCGCGGGGCTGTTTCTGTTGCCGTTTGTCCGGCCGTCGATGGTTCGCTTCCGTTGGGGACTGTTGCCGATGGTGGCCTGCTTCGCCAGCATGAATGTGCTGTTCATCATGGCGACCCAGCAGACCACGGCCGCGGCGGCCATCTTTCTGCAATACACGGCCAGCTTGTGGGCCATGGTGTTTGGCGTCTTTTTCCTGCGAGAGCCATTGTTGCGCGGCAATGCCGTGGCGCTGGTTTGCGGGTTGCTGGGGATCGCCTGGATCGTGCACAACGACTGGAGCGGCGAAAATTTTCAGGGGAACGCGATCGCACTGTTAAGCGGAGTGACCTATGCCGGGGTGATCGTCACACTGCGGGCGTTGCGCGACGAGTCACCCCAATGGCTGATTCTGGTGTGCTACATCGCCAGCGGAGCCGTCTTGATGCCCTGGATCCTGCAAGGCATGCACGAACTGTCTCCGCTGCAATGGCTGTTACTGGCGGGCATCGGCCCGATTCAAATGGGGCTGCCCTACGTGATGTTCGCGCGGGGGCTGAAATGGATCCCCCCGCAGGAAGCGGGCCTGATCCTGCTGATTGAGCCTCTCTTGAATCCCACCTGGGTCTGGCTGTGCTGGGGAGAAGCGATCTCACCAGCCACCGCGGTGGGAGGTGGACTGATCTTATTCGGTCTGGCGCTGCGCTACACGGTATTTCGCGAGTCCGCCGTGCCCCCCGCGAGTCCAGCCACTCAGTGAGTATCATTAACTCACGAGCTACCAGGCTCGCTGGCCCCGCTTGTCACGCACACGACCCTGGGATTGATATCCACCGGAATCTTATCTGTGTTTCTGGGGTGCGATTTGGGGAATCACGATGTTCTGACTTTCCGGCGCACTGACGAGTCCGAAGATCCGTACCGAGGTGGCGTTGTGGGCGATGCATGAAACACGATTCAAAAACTGTTATAAACGTGCATTAGACCTCTGCGTCAGTTCAGAACCGCTCGAGTCACACAGCAACTGGACGCAATCGCGTTCCGGCAAATCGATCAAAGTGAAAGCCCGATGCAGATATCTCGACGACGACTGGGACTGGCGTGCGTGCTCGGGATAATGATTGCGGGGGCCGGCTATTGGTGGTTCACGCGGCCCTCCCGACCCAATGTCTTGTTGATTACGCTGGACACCACGCGCGCAGACCGTATCGGCGCGTATGGCTATCAGTCGGCCCGTACTCCGATCCTGGATCAATTTGCCCGGGACGGGGTTCTGTTCGAGCGAGCCTGCACCCCTGCCCCGCTGACCTTGCCGGTGCATGCCAGTTTGATGACGGGGCTGTATCCTCCCGAGCATGGCCTGCGGACGAACGGCTATGGCAGCTTGTCGGCGGTGCGGACGACACTCAGTGAGATTCTGGCCGCTGCCGGATACGATGCCGGGGCATTTGTCGCTTCGTTTGTGCTCGATAAGAAGTTCGGGCTGAATCAAGGGTTTCAGGAGTACGACGACGATCTGGTGGGAGCCAAGCCGACCCAGGACGCGATTCACCGGTATCGCGACGGCAGCCTGGTTGTGGATGCCGCCCTGCAATGGTTGACCAGGCCGCGGTCCAGGCCCTTCTTCTGCTGGGTCCATCTGTACGACCCGCATGCACCTTATGATCCGCGGACTGGGGAATTTGGCGACGCCTTCGCCAAGTCCCCCTATGATGGCGAGATTGCCTATACCGATCGGCAAGTCGGCCGCCTGCTGGAGTTTTTGAAGCAGCATCCCGGCACGATCGTGATCATTGCTGGCGATCATGGCGAATCACTCGGCGAACATCACGAGTTGCAGCATGGCTACACGCTCTATAACAGCACGCAGCACGTTCCCTTGCTGATGCGGGGTGTACCCGGCTCGGTCCCTGGTACCCGAATTCCGGAAACCGTATCACTGGTTGATGTTCTGCCGACGTTGACCGAGCTGCTGCGACTGCCGACGCCTGAGGGAATCAGCGGACGCAGTTTTCTGGAGGCCTTACACGGGAAAACGCTGGCGTCGCGGACTTGCTACGGGGGAACTGACGATCCCTTCCTGCAGAATGGCTGGTCCCCCCTCCGCAGTTTGACCACCCAGCGGTGGAAGTACATCCGCACGACCCAGCCCGAGCTGTACGATCTGCAGGCCGATCCCGGGGAACTCAACAATCTGGCAGGTGCGGATCCGCAACGGCTGCAGGATTTTGAGAAGCAGCTGCTGGAAGTGGAGGCCAGTATGACGATTGGCGAGGCGACCGCAGTGCAGCTGTCCGAGGCCGAGAAACGGGTGCTCAGCGGTCTGGGATACATCGGGGGTGCGGCCCCCGCACAGCCCGCCCAGGGAGGCGAGACCGTGCTGCCTGATGTCAAAGAGATGCTTCCGTTTAATGAAGCGACGCAGGTCGCGATCGACCTGATCGATCAGCGCAAGCTGCCGGAAGCGGAAGCGGCCTTGAAGAAAATCGTGGCGGAATCGCCCCCCGAACATGTGTCATCACGGTTGTACCTGGGCTCGGTCCTGGAGCAGCAAGGCCAGCTGAAAGCGGCGGAAGAGATCTATCAGGCCGTGCTGAAACGGCGTCCGGACGATACCAATGCCCTCTTCCATCTGGGAGGGTTGTATGCCGAGCAGGGAAAATTTGCCCAGGCGATCAAGATCTTCGAGCACAGCGTGACGTTGGAGCCAGAAGCCGCCCAGCCCCATTTCAACCTGGGGTTGGCGAAGGCTCGCCTGGGCGATGCAGAAAGTGCCCGGCGCGAATTTGAAGACGCGATCATGCTCGACCCGGCCTTTCCGGGTGTGCGAGCGGCATTGGGAAACGTACTCTCCCGCCAGGGCCTGATCGACGAAGCCATGGCCTCCTATGCAGACGAACTGAAGATCAATCCAGACAGCGTGGAAGCTCACGTCAATCTGGCCACGCACCTGGGTGGCCAGCAGAAGCTGGACGAAGCCCGGAAGCATCTCATCGAGGCCGTGCGCCTGGCTCCTGGAAATGCGGACGCACAGTTTAACTTGGGGATATGCCTCGGAATGTTGGGGCAGAATGAAGCAGCGATCGCTCCGCTGCAAACTGCGATTCAGTTGCGTCCCGAGCAATCTGGACCGCGCACGTCACTGGGAAATATGTATCGCAAATTGAAACGGCTCGTCGAAGCCAAGGCTGCCTATCAGGACGAGATCAAAAATCATCCGCGCGCTTTGGAGGCGCATGTGAATCTGGGGGCGCTGTTGACTGAAGAGCAACAGTATCCTGAAGCCCTGAAGTACCTGACAGAAGCGGTCAAGCTGGCCCCGAACAATGTTGACGCCCAGTTCAATCTGGGGTCGTGTTACGCCCTCCAGGGTGACTTGGAGCAAGCCCGGATGTGTTTGGAAAAAGTGCTGAAGCTTGTCCCGAATCACCCGCGAGCTGCCGCAGAGCTGGCGCGAATTCGCGCCTTGCCGCCGCAGAAATAGCATTAGCCTCTGATGTGGGAATTCGAATCAACTGATCGACGGCTCCAATGTGCGCATTGGAATGATCTTGCGAGCTTGGACTTAGACAAGCCAGCCGCATCGCCCGCCCATTGAGAGATGACGACGCGCTTCGAATGAAAAAACGCGTCGTCAAATGGCCCGATCGAGTTGCATGCGGCTGATTCCGAAGGCGATCGTCAGATTCTCGTTACTTCTGTCCGATATCGAAATCGATCTTGTTGTCACCCGCCTTGACCGTGGCCTTCAATTCTGATTTCACGTTGAACTTGGCAGGAACAAGTTCTTCCATGGTCGAACCTAGGGCGCCGCCAGGTTTGGTGTAGATTCGAACGGTATGCTCCCCAATGGTCGCTCCATTTGCCGAGGCATTGTAGATCAATGTATAAGCCCCATTCTTGTCGGTCTTTCCGCTGGACCCATTCATATCTGCGGGAAAGTAATCGACGAACGCGTTTTCCAGCGGCTTTCCGTACAGTTTAACCACACCCTGGACAGTTCCAAGCGGGGGCAGCTTAATCTTACTGCCATCGTCATTGCCAGAGCAGCCGATCAATAGAAGCGAGTGGATGCAAACGAACAAGCAAACTTGGCTCGAGAATCGAGTACGAACGATCACAGTAAAGCACCTGGCGTGATGGGATGGAAGAGAATAATTTAGAAAGAGACTGCCACCTCGCCCGCATGAGAAGCGAAGCGGCAGTCACTGGGGAGAGATTCCAAATTCTGGCGGCAGCGTATTAGAACTCGCCAACCACTTCGGCGCCGGAGATGCTGGTCAGAGACACCAGCGTCGCAATATTCATGTTTTGGCTGAGAAAACGAACTGTTCCGTCGCCCAGCAAAGCATGGCAGCCACCCGTATGACGGCTTCCAGCGCCACTGTAAAAGGTGCGATCAGGAGCCACTTGAATGTAGTTGATCCCCTTGTTGTTACCGACACCAGCCGGAATTACTTCACCGTAAGCCGTGTAGGCATGCAAGAAGGGTCCATACATGGCGCCCAAACTCGTGCTGGCATGTTTAAACGGCACTTCCATAAATACGAGAGTATTGCTGGTTCCATCGGTCACATCCTTAAAGCCCCCGGCACCGTTGATTCCCCAGATCCCCTTCGTGGCCGTACCATCGAAACGATAGTTGACACCGATCTGGTACGCGATTCGGTCAAAGACGAATCCATAGCTCACCCGTTGGGCGTTCGTAATCGCATAGCCGGGGTAGGAAGAAAATGGCGAGACGGTACTATCCATTGGTTCCTGGTATGCCGTATCGGAAGGGCAGCGAAAGACCGGAAGCGGATTACTGAATAAGCCCGCCTGACTGTTTGGGGCCAAGGCGCCGAAAGTGGCACCACCCCCGGCTGCCGGCCCCAGAGGCAAGCTGAAGTTAATCTGGTTGTACAAGGGCGACTGGTCCAGATAGGGCAGGAGCAGGAGGTACCCGCTGATGTTTCGCGTATTACCTGCGGGATACAGAGCAGCACTTTGACCATTGCCGGGGTTGATGTAGGCCGGTGGCAGCGTATTGAACGTGTCGTGGTAGTTGTGTACGGCCAGCCCGAGTTGCTTCAGATTGTTCTTGCACTGAGATCTGCGGGCCGCTTCCCGCGCCTGCTGTACCGCAGGCAACAGCAGGGCGATCAGAACTGCGATGATCGCAATCACGACCAACAGTTCAATCAGGGTAAATGCGATTCGACGGGATCTCATGCGACTCTCCTCGATGAAAGAAGATAGACAGAAAGAATCACTGCAAGAATGCGATGCCAAGGAATGGCTTGATCGAAAAATCTGTGAAGAGCGCTGTCGAATACACTACGAAATAATAGATCCAAATTCAAGCATGTTTTATATTCGATCTGCAAATTTAATACGATGTATAAAAAAATGCAGTGTCTTGGTAGCAGGTATTCAGTTTAGCCTGCAAGGCTCGTTGTCTTAAAAGCTTCCGATAAGACATTGAGTCCCGCGGAGCGCGTTCAGAAATTAATCTGTTCCGCGGGATGAACGTACAAATGTGACGCGCGATGCCCAGTGTCGCGCGCGGCAGATGACTAGAGTAAACGCTGGCAAAATCTCAGCATCAGTTCAGAATCGCTTGAAATTCCGCGGATCGGAACCTGCCACCAACCGTTTATCAGGGTGCGAAGTGATGTGGTGAAGACGGAGTTGCAAACAAGTAGAATGAGCGCGAGGTACACTCCTAAAATGCTGATATTAGATCCGCAGCTGGGATAGTTAAGACTCGGAGTCGCGTGGTCGCGGTGGGGCGACGGTGGCCAGAATCAAATTTAAGTTCCCAATGGTAGAGACCATTGTCTGAAAGGTTAGAACAATGACGAAGGCTGCTCGCGCGGATGAATTGATTGCGGAGTTGCAACTGCTGCCGCATCCTGAAGGAGGGTTCTACCGCGAGACTTATCGGTCGCCGTTTGCGGTGCAGTCGATTTCGCCGCAGGAACAGCGGTCGGCTGTGACCACGATTTTCTTTCTGTTGAAGCAGGGGCAGTTCAGCCGCCTGCATCAGGTGACTTCGGACGAGATCTGGCATTTTTATGAGGGCGATCCGCTGGAGCTGACCTGGGGCAGGTTGGATGGCACGCCGTGCGAGCGGCGCCGCCTGGGGCCTGTTGCGGCCGGTCAATCGCCGGTGCTAGTCGTGCCGGCTCATGCCTGGCAGGCGGCTCGTTCAACGGGGGCTTATACCCTCGTCGGTTGCACCGTGGCGCCTGGCTTTGAGTTTCGACATTTCCGCATGCTGGCCGATTCGCCCCAGGAAGCGGACTCGGTCAAAGCGCGGTATCCCGAGCTCGCGGGTTTGATCTGAAGGAGCGCCCGAGTGCTCTATCAAAGGTAAGAAGTGGTGTGCCACTGGCTCTGCCAGTGCTATTTTCGAGTCGAATGACAGGTGGCACTGGCAGAGCCAGTGGCACGCGATCCCAAGATCAAACGTAGACAACGCCCCATTGGAGCTGGTTGGTTTGGCAGGACTGTTCGTCCGCTGCGCTGCCTTCACGCAGAGCATGACGGCTACGTGCTCGCTGTCGGCACGTTCTGTGTGCTCTGTCGCTGCGGCGAGTGCGCGCTTATTATAAGTCCTGCTGAGTTATCGTCAGCCATCTTCATTGATCTCGCGCCCTGTTGAATAAGGTGATTCCCATGAGCCGCTTGAGTCGTCGGTCGTTGCTGGTGTTGGCGTTGCTGTTCGGCTGTTCGCAATGGTCGTTCGCCGACGAGCTGTATGAAGCGCGGGTATTTGAAAATGCGAAGGGCGAAAAACTGCATTATCGTTTGATGGTGCCCGAAGGTTATGCGGCCCAGGGGACGGCCAAGTATCCGCTGGTCCTGTTCCTGCATGGTGCCGGTGAGCGGGGGGCTGACAACCAGAAGCAACTGGTCCACGGCACCAAGGAATTCGCCAAGCCCCAGAACCGCCAGAAGTATCCGGCGTTTGTACTGGCACCTCAATGCCCGGATGGCAAACGCTGGGTTGAAGTCGACTGGAGCCTGGATGCGCATCAGCAGTTGCCCGAGGATTCCGTGACGATCAAGCTGGTTCTGGAGTTGATTGCGGCGTTGCAGAAGGAATATCGCATCGATCAGCAACGGCAGTACGTCACCGGTCTGTCGATGGGTGGCTATGGGACCTGGGACTTGATCACGCGCCATCCCGAGATGTGGGCGGCTGCGGTCCCCGTGTGTGGTGGCGGCGATGATTCGGTCGCCGCGAAGAGTGCCAAGGTGGCCGTCTGGGCCTTCCATGGTGACAAGGATACGGTTGTCAAACCGCATCGTTCACGCAAGATGATCGAGGCCCTCAAGCAGGCCGGCGGAAAGACCCGGTACACCGAATACCCGGGAGTCGGGCATAACTCATGGGCTCCGGCGTATGCGGATCCCCAGATGATGGAATGGCTGTTTTCGCAGAAGAAATCGTAAGGGGGCGTCGCAACTGCGAGGCACTTTAAGCTTGAGTCCTCCGGCTGGTGCCACTGTTTTACGACCATGCCCGGTCGCTAAACAGTGGCTCGCGGGGGACGATTCGCACTGTTCTGTCTGTCAGGTCACATGCACGTTCTTCAGGGCCGGAGCCGAGTTCTGGCCATTCATATTCAGGATCCGGATGCTGAGCGTCCGGTCGAGTGTCCCGGCTTGCCGGCTGGTGGTGTAGAACTGCAGGTTGCGCAGGCAGGCCTGGACGGCTTCATCGGTGGCTTTGGAACCGAAGGTCAGTTTGAACGCCTTGGTGCCCAGGCCGTTGGAGTAGGTCCCGATCGTCACGCCATTGTATTTCAGGTTCGCTCCGGATTTGGTGATCCCGTTCCCCGTGGTGATGGTTACCCCATCGTATTTGCTCAGGTTGCCAATTGTTGAAACCTGCAGCTGTGAGCCCTTGAGCGTCAGGCCACCCGGATTGTCGAATGTGGCTGTGGGATCAACGACAACACGCACCCCGCCGCGCATGTAGGTGGGAATCGGGCCAGGTGTCGTGATGACCGGGGAGGCGGCGGGATTGGTGCTGGTCAACGTCCAGCCCAGGTCGTCGAGGGCCGCCCAGTCGAGATTCGTGAACAGCTTGCGCGTGCCGAGCAGGATGGCCGGGTCCATGGCCGTTTCCTGGCCGTTGTCGGTGACACCGTCTGCCCAGTGCGAATCGTCTGAATTGAGTGGCGGGTTACCGGTGCCGTCATATTCTGTGGTGGCCTTGGTCCCGATGAACTTGCCGCCCGACACATAATGGTCGAACGAGTCCGACGTGCCGAAGCCGAGGATATGGCCGAGTTCGTGCATGGCGACCGACATGAAGTCAGCTTCGTTGCTGTCGAGGCCCTCGGTGGTGGTTCCAAAGTGCCAGTTGGTCCCGAACGTGTCAAAGGTGATGCTGCCTCCCCAGGGCCCGAAGTCGGTGGGATTGCTGCCGGCTGCTCCCGATTGGCCGCGACGATCGACCGTGGCCAGCCAGCTGCTGGACCCGCGGGCGCTATAGCCGCCGGGCCCCCCGACTCCCAGGGTATTGCCCTCAAGGTCGCGGCCGCCGGCGAACACGATAATGGTGTCGTTGCCGACATACAGATTGCTGACCGTCGCCGATTGTCCCGTGGCGGGATCTGTGAAGGCGGCCTGCCACGTGTTTGTCCCCGACGGCGAAATGGCACTCAGGTTATCGGTGATGCGTGCGGCATACAGATTGGCGACTTGCTGGAAGAGGTCTTTCTTGTCCTGCGTGTCGAAAAAGTTGTTCGTGTCGAAGCGATAATCAATCACAATCGACAGGGCACTCGGCAGCGAGCGGGTTTCGAGCGTTTCACAGGGGACGACTTCGGCCGGTTCGTGCTCGGCGAGCCGCCGTCGCGAACGAGCGCGCTGCGTCGGCTCGGCACCGAAGTTGGAAATCTGATACCACAATTCGAAAGCGGTTTTCCAGATCATTGTGTACCGCTGCTCCTGAGTTATCTTAGCATAGCGAAGGGCGTCGGCAGGACTGTTCCGGCTAACGAAGTCGCCAACAGACCAGTGATTTGTCAACGTTTGAATTTGGGATTGGGGGCCACTGGCTCGGGCAGTGCCGGGTGTCATGCGACTCGCAAAACGCACTGACCGAGCCAGTAGCACCCTGCTGCTCAGCTTGGGCAGAATGCCAGCCGGTCGGGCGGGATTCTAACCGGGATCCCGTGACCTCTGCCAAGAGGAGTTTTCCGCAATCTGCAGCGCGTACGAACGGTCAGCAGGTCACCAGCCACTGCGATCGCTCCGGGCCACTGGACCCGTTGACGAAGGTCGGTGGTTCGGGTCGGCAACTTGAAGGAATGATTGGAATATTCGCGGCCTCCCGCCGAGTTTCGAGAGCCGCTCTGAGCGATCCGGCAGGTCTTGCTGATTCAGAAAAAGCCCCTCTTGACCTGAGATGTCCTTTGTGAGATAAACCGCCGCTCCAAGCCTCCTTTCTATGCCGTTCCACAGACGTGGCCACACCAGTCCGCCCCATTCGGGCTGACCTGATGTCCTCCACGCAAATTCATTCCCCACGATCTACATCGCCATTTGACTTCCACGGTTTTCCGAGACCAGTGAAGCACGATCTTCGTATGCCCCCGTCTGACTTATCACACCACACATCGGTTCCGGAATTTCCTTCTCGCCTAAGGATGGCGGTCATGCAGCGCAGACTTTGGTCACTTGTGTTGTGCGGTGCCGGCCTGGCCGGGCTGGCCGGGCTGGCCGGATGCGCGCAGAATCTCATCTTCGCGCACGGTATGGAAAAACGCACCATCAGCTCGTTCATCGAGAGCCTGGAGAAGGCTGATTTCGAAGATTTGAACAAGGCGACATCGCCCGATTTCAAAGCGACTGCGTTGCGCCATAAAGAAGCTGTCGACGCGATCAAGCTGTTGAACATTCCGGCTGGCGACGTGACGGTGGTGAAAGTCGACGATGAAAGTCCCGATCAGAAACGGGTGCTGGTGGAAGTCGGCGAGCGCAAGCGCAAACTCTATTGCGATCTGGTCAAGGACGAAAAAACCAATCGCTGGGTCGTGGACGATGTCGAATTCAAACGCCGTCTGAAGCCGGGCCAGGTCAACAAAAGTGTGACCGAGCAGATGGATCTGCTGCTCAGCATTCAGGAGTTTCTGGATGCCTGGGAAGGCGGGAAGCGCGACGCGATCCTCAATACCAGCACCCCGGAATTGCGCAAGTCACTCGAACCGTTGCCCGAATCGGGCCTGGCCAAGTTCACATCGAAAGTGACGGCCGATCTGAACCGCTCCAAGATGAAGCCCGAAGTCGAAGGGCATGCCAATATGGCGCTGGTGCGCCTGCCCCGCAAAGTGGGCGAGATCATGCTGACGCTGCGTCAGGTCGACGGCCGCTGGCTGGCCGACGATCTGGCCGTGCAGTCGCGACGTGAAGGGGACACCATTCCCTCGCTTCGCAAACAGGCCCAGGTCATGCTGACGGCCATCCGGTTCTGTGACGCCTATCGCAAGAGTGACAAGCCCGAACTGCAGAAGTTGTGCGTCACCCGCTTTTATCGGTCGAACCTGGATGCCGCAGACCTCAGTCAAGTGCCGCTGCCCAACATTGATACGGCCAAAGGTGACGTCGACATCAAGTTGCTGATGTCGCGGGCGGATGTGCTCATCAAGCAGGATAGCCAGATCATCCGGCTGTCGTTGACGCAGGGGCCGCCGCAGTTTGATGATGAAGGCCGGCCGATCGATACCAGCCTCACTTCGATGAAACCGTTCCTGGTGGAAGAAGTGACGTTACATGATCTGGCCGCAAAACAGGAAAAACGCCTGTCGGCTTTGTTCTCGTCGCAGTCCGTGGTGCAGCTGTTTGCCCAGGCCTTGGCGGAACGCGATCTGAAGGCGATCCGGCTGTCGGCGACCACCGATTTCAACAGTCGTGTCTGGAAACGAGTGGAACTCGAACATGTGGGCACCCTGCCCCTGGACGCGATCAACTCGAGAAACGTCCACATTACTGATACCCGCTTTCATGGAGCCTTGACGGAAGTCACTGTGAACCAGGGGCAAACGCCGTTGACATATATCCTCCGGGATCAGAACGGCAGCCTGCTGGTGGATGATGTGCTGACCCCGGCGCTCGAACGGCCGAACTCCCTGAAGATGTGCCTGGAAGTGGTGATCCCATTGCAGGCCTTCACCGAAGCCATGGCGAGCCGCAATGTGGCGGTCGTGCGGGCCAACTCGTCACGCGAGTTTAACAAGCTGGTCTTCCAGTCGATGGATCGTATTCCGAAACTGAAAGTTGAGCCGACTCCCTTCCTGCAGACGCCGGTCAACCGCATTCAGCTGACGACCGATCGCGCCTTGCTGGTGCTCGGCGACGATCGCTATGGTGCCAAGGTCCACATGAATAAAGAAGGCGAGCACTATGTCGTCGACGATATCATGATGATCTGGGGCGTGCAGCAAAGTCAGCGGACCGGACTGAAGCAGGCCTTGCGGCAACTGGTCGTCGGCGGAACGCAGATCGGGTCCACGCAACCCCGTCAGACAGCCCCCCGCGACGAGCCGCTGGAAGACGAAGAGGCACTGGAGACCGAACGTGTCATTCCGACCGATCTAAAATCCGAGTCGACCGGTGAAGATGAATTGCTGATGCGATAGACCCGCTTTCCGGCACCTCGGGCCGGTATTGGAAGTCACTTGAAACAGCAACAGCCCGGCTACCAACTGGTGGCCGGGCTGTTTGTGCTTTCCCTGTCGCGGATTCCGCAGCAACTGCTGGCTGGATCGTTATTTCTGCTTCACCTTCCAGATGCTGCCCATGCCGGGGGCGTAGCCGTACGGATCGCGCGGGCTGAACATGTAACCGCGCAGATCCTTGCTGAAGGCATAAAACCCGTTGCGGAAGTAGAGCCACGTGTAGGGCTGGTCCTTGTACAAGATGGTGTGGATCTTGCCGTAGATGGCAGCTCGTTTGGTGCGATCAAATTCCTTGCGGCCCTGGGCATAGAGCTTGTCAATCTCGGGGTTGGAATAGACGCCGTAGTTACGGCCTTCCCCCGTGCCCCAGATGTTGTCGGACGTATCGGGATCCGACCCGGTGCCCCAGCCGCCGAATGCGGCCTGGAATTCGTGCTGTAACAGCTTTTCGCTGAGGGTCACGAATTCCATCGGCTTCACATTACACACGATGCCGATCTTGCCCAGGCATTCTTTCATCAGCGTGCTGTATTTCAACCGGTCCGGAATGTTCGAGCACAACATGGTGAACTCAAACTTCACCCGTTTGCCGTTCACCAGTTTGTCGCGAATTCCATCGCCGTCGGAATCCTCCCAGCCGGCTTCGTCCAGCAGTTCCTCGGCCTTGTCGAGATCCTGCTCGTAGAGTGCCGGCGCCGGTTTCGGATACATCCAGGCGGTCTTGTGAAAGATCCCGTTGCTCCGCTCGTACAGGCCCAGGTTCAAAGTGTTGAACATTTCGTCATAGTCGTAGGCGTACGACATCGCCTGGCGGACCCGCACGTCGGAAAAGAAGGGAGTCTTCAGGTTCCACATGAAATGGAATGACGTCCATTCGACTCCGGTCGCCTTGGTATTCTTCGAGTAGAATTCGGCATCGTTCGTTTTCGACTTCCAGTCTTCCGGCATCAGGATCATCTCATCGAGATCCCCCTTCTTGAGCGCCAGCAGGGCTGTATTGCGGTCCTCGATAATGTTGAAGCGGATCGTCTTGAAGTAGGGCTTCTGCCGGACCTGCTTGCCCTTGTGCATGTAATAATCTTCGCGGCGTTCGAGAATGATCTCTTGTCCGCGCGTCCGCTTTACCAGCTTGTAGACACCGCCCGATACGGGCGCTGTTTCCTGCTTGATGTGGTGGGCGCTGTCGATCAGCGTGGGATCGTCTTTGACGGAGTTCTCATAAATGTGCTTGGGAATAATGGGGAACATGATATTCCACACATTGGTCGAGAGGGCCTCCTTATGGAAGAACACGACCGTCCGGTCGTCATAGGCGTGGACCGCGCGCAGCTTGTCGGTACCTGAACGCACCGCGGGCACCGGCACCTTGGGGTTCATAATCGTCTGAAAGGAAAAGGCGACGTCATGCGCGGTAATCGGTTCGCCGTCGGACCAGGTCAGATCGTCACGCAGGACGACTTTCTCGATCGTATGGTCGGCACTGCTCTCCCAGCTGACCACGTGCTCGGCGGCTGCGAAGGGGATGAAGTTCCAGTCGAACGCAAACAGGCTGAAACCCATCAGCCCGACGACTTCCATCTCGGCTGCGGAACTGACCAGGATGCCATTGCTGCTCTTGATGTCCATCGAGATGTGTCGATTGAACGTGGCGTCCCAGTCGACTTCATCGTCGTTGGCAGGCAAGCGGCCCAGGGCACTCAGAATCTTGTTGTTGTTGGCCGACGACGTGTTCTGCAGTTTCAAGGCCTCGGCCGTGGTGGCCAGTGGCTTTTCCTTAGCTTTCTTGGCCTTCAGCAGTTCGAAAGCATCCAGGACCGGCTGCTTTTCCCACTTGGCACTGGCGTCCAGTTCTGACAGGGTGGGCGGGGTAAAGGGCTCCAGCAGCGAATCGGGATTCGTCGCTTTCGTTGCCGTTTTCTCCGTGGCTTTCTTGGTCCCTTGAGCGGGCAGATTCCCCCAGCTGGCGAGTACCAGCGCAGCTCCGATTGCCAGGCATTTCCATTCCGGCCTGTTGAACATCACGATTCCCTCCTCATGTGGCAGGTTGTGTGCAAGTCTTCATCGTTGCTGAAACATCAAGTAACCGGCAACGACCATCGAATTCACAAACTTCGATCTGAGCGATCCTTTGGATTCTGTCACACGCCTCGGAGTGAGGCAAGCCTCATGCCGTAACCGATGTGCTGGTCTCGCAGGTTCCTTTTCGACTGGTTGCACTCGACAGTCGGTCGCCGTTCGTTGCGAAGGTGCAGGCTTTCGCGTATCTTTCAAGGCAGGTTCGCGGGTTAAATTGTGTTCTTCACACGGCCGTTCGGCGGGCGCCCTGCTCGGCCTGACAACCCGTGGCCTGCTGACTTTTCACCGGCCGCTGACAGCCTCTGGTTAGTTCTCGATCATTCAACCTTCATCAACTCTGGCAATCTGCTATGACCATTCATCTCCGTCGCGACATGGACGCCTTGCACAAATCGGTCCTTTCGATGTGCGCGATGGTGGAAGAATTGGTGAATCATTCGGTGGAAGAGCTGGGCAAACCAGTCTCTGAGCAGAACCCCGGCTTGATCGACCGCGATGATGAGATCGACCGCTGGGACGTGCAGATCGAAGAAGAGTGCCTGAAGATCCTGGCCCTGCATCAGCCGGTAGCGGTTGACCTGCGACGCATCGCGAGTATTTTGAAGATTACCTCGGAGCTGGAACGGGTGGCGGATCTGGCTGTGAATATCGCCGAACGTGCCCGCGGGCTGGCTTCCGGTCCGGAAGTGGAAGTTCCCGATAAATTGCGGCACATGTCCGAGCTGGCTTTGAATATGCTGCACGACGCGATTGACGCGTTTGTCGAACAGGACAGCAAACTGGCCCGCCGCGTTTGCACCCAGGACGATGAGGTTGACTCACTGAACCGCGAGATCATCGCGGACCTGGTCGAGACGATGCAGAAACGCCCCGATTTGATCGAACCGACAATGCATCTGTTTTCCGCATCGCGCCATGTGGAACGGGTCGCCGACCATGCCACGAACATCGCCGAAGACGTTGTGTATCTGGTGGAAGGCGAGATTATTCGCCATCGCCGCGAGATCTGACGGCAAACGCCGGCAGTCGCTGCAGGGCGCGCCGTTCGTGGTTTCGTCTTGTCTGGTGAGGGGCCTGGCGGGTCGTGATCGCTGACTGAACCGGCGGTAAGTGCCCTGCCGCGTGCGAGTCCCCGTACGGTGTGAATACGATGGGGCCACGGCCTGTAAGTGCTGACATTCCTGCCCCTCGGGCTGGCTGCGTGGACGATTTGCGACACGCCATTGCACTGTGACTTTCTGGACGTTTGCCCCCGCAAACCCTATGCTGGCGTGCTGATTCATTCGGATTTTTTGACGGGGGACGGGGCGTGGCAATGCAGTTGGAATTGGGTGGAGTGGCTGGCGGGCAGGACTGGGCCGCTCTGGCTGATCAGGACTTTTTGAAAGCGGTCGCGTGGAAACGGGGAGCCGTCCCGGCACTCTCGCCAATTGCCAGAAAAGGGGACGTTCCCGCGTTTGTGGCGGCTCTTACCGAACAGTGGGCGCCGTCGGCTGACAAGCCCGCCCTGCTCTGCCGCGCGGTGTGGTCCTTGCAGGCCTTTGCCGTCTCGCCGCGCGAATCCGCACTGGTCGCTGCCGTCGCCCCGGGCGATGTGGTGCCCCCCAGGAAGTCGGTTGCAAAAAAGACGGCACCGGCCGTCGTGGTTGATCCGCTGGAGACCTGGTGGCTGAAGTACGAGTGTGCTGTATCGCCGCTGACGATGTGGGAATATCTCACGCTGCTGGAGATGCTGCCACAAACGATCGCGCGGCTGACCGCACCGACCGCCTTCGCGATCTGGCGGAAATTGCTCACGATTGCCAGCGATGTCAATCAGCTGGCACAGATTCAGGATGTGCCCCGCGGCCACGATCACCATCAGGCCGAGATCGCCCGCTATGGGTTCCTGGCGGATTCCTTCCTGGATCTGTACTTGTTGCGAAATTGCGAACTCCCCTGGCTGGCGGGCGTGGTCTTCGCCGGCGTGAAAGGCTCGGAGAAGCTGCGACTTGCCGGGTCGGAACTGCTTGAGCAGGAACTCTACGAGCGGACCGACGACCACGGCGCGCCGCATGCCGATCTGCTGCCGCGGCTGCCGTTGTGGCTGGCGGTGGTGACGCGGATCCTGCAGACGTCGGCGCTCGAAGAGATCCCGGTGTGGGATGCGGACGCGGCCGAGCACTATCGTTCGCTGATCGAAAAGATCGCACCGCTGATTCGGCCCGACGGGACGTTTGCCGTCAGTCGCGTGCAGATGGCCGACCCGCGGGAGTTCGCCGAGGCGGTGCTCTGGGCCTCGGGCTGGCCCGATACCGAAGCGGCTTTGCGAACCCTGCTGACCCCGCCCCGCCGCGCGACGAAACGCCTCGCAGCACCCAAACCAGGTGTTCCGGCACGGCGGCCACCGGCAGAAATCTGCATTTGTCCAGTGAATCAGTCGGACGACGCCGGCTGGGGCGTCCTGCGGACCCACTGGGGAGCCCACGCCGACCGCGTCACGGTCACTCATGATCAGCCGGCCATGAATGTGGAGTTCTCCGTTCAAGGTCAGACGATCATGGATGGAGAATGGTACTCTGAGATCACGATCGGGGACAAAACGACCCCGTTCCGCGGCGACTGGTACTGCGTCTGCTGGCAGACCGATCAGGATGCCGACTACATCGAAATGCAGCTGTTCATTCGGGGCGTGGTCCGCATTGAACGGCAGATTTTATTGTCGCGGACACGCCAGTTCTGCATGATCGCCGAGTCGCTGGGGGATATTAAAGGCGAACAATTCAGCTATCGCACCAGGTTGCCGCTGGTGGCCGGCATTAAAAGCACGACGAATCCCACTACTCGCGAAGTTCAGCTGCAAGCTGGGGGGGGGCCCCTCCGCGTGTTTCCGGTGACGCTGCCCGACCGCAAGGTCGTGGGCACCCCGGGCCAGTTTGGGACCGATTTCAGTTTCCAGACGACGGCCCGCGGCGGAGCATGGTATAATCCGATCTTGATTGATTGGGCTCCCGCACGACGGACAGCCGAGGCGACCTGGAAGTCCTTGACGGTCGCGGAGCAACAAAAAGTCCTGCAGCCCGAGTTTGCGTCGGGACACCGCGTGAAGGTGGGCAACCACCAGTGGCTGATCTATCGGTCGCTGCGGCAATCAATTGAACCGCGAAGTGTCCTGGGTCATCAAACGCGTTATGAAACCGTCATTGGTGCTGTGGAACCCAACGGCGATATCACTCCGCTGATGCTGGTCGAATAGTTGTCGAATAGTTTTTGAGTTTAGCGAAACCAGAAAACTCCGTCTTGAATTCTTCGTGTCCTTCGTGATCTTCTGTAAAAAAAGAATTGGAACAGAAGGCCACAAAGGACACGAAGGTGATTAATCAAGTTCGTGTGGCACTGAGAGTCGTATTCGTTCAAATTCCCTATCACGGTAATCGAACGCTGTCCGCATGTTGTGAAGATTTAAACGTATGCAATCCAAATGGCTGGTTCGATATGGTGTGATTCCCGAGATTGCCCGGTTTTGGGCCAACGATCTCGATGGCCTGGAGCGTGATCAGCAAGTCGTCATTCATTCCCCCCGCGGTCTGGAAATCGGGACGTTGCTCCAAAAAATCCCGGTCAAATCGGCGAGCGATACTGACGAAACTCCTGCGGAAATGGAGATCGTTCGCCAAGCCAGTTCGTCCGACGAGGCCACCGATCGCGCGATGCGCGAAGAATGCCAGCTGGCGTTTGGGGAATGGTGGTCGCGGATTCGGGATTGGCAGCTGGAACTCGAACTGGTCGACCTGGAGTGGACATTGGACCGCCAGAAGTTAATCCTGTATGTCCTGACGGGTCGCGGCCCCGAGACGACGAAACTGGCGTTATTTGCCGCCACCGCCGGCTATGCCTCGGTTGAAGTCCAACCGGTGAGCAAAGACGGCCTGGTTCCAATGCCGGCTCCGCAAGGGGGCGGCTGTGGCTGCGGCGATGGTGGCGGTTGTTCGACTTAGCAGTCGCCGAGTTTCCTCTCCGTGTTCTCTGAGTCTCCGTGGTGCAATGAATCAGAATATTCACCACGGAGACACGGAGATCACGGAGAGAAGACAAGAGGTAGAGTGAAAGAAGAGAAGAGCTTTTTTAGCCACGGATGGACACGGATTGAACACGGGCTTTGGTCAAGCTGTCCGGCATTTGAAACGAAGCCACGAATGCTGGAGTTTGCCGTTGCGATACACTCCGCGTTACGGTGATTTGATCCGTGTTTCATCTGTGTCCATCCGTGGCAAAAAACTCGTAAAACCGTGATCCCGCCCGATACCCGACCGGCAGTGAAACCC
>CAZQUW010000007.1:41028-55950 GCA_964596215.1 uncultured Planctomicrobium sp.
GCAAAAAACTCGTAAAACCGTGATCCCGCCCGATACCCGACCGGCAGTGAAACCCGCCTATTTAAAACATCCCCGCAGACAAGGTTGCTGACTATGGCCACGGACAGTTACACAGAATTGGAAGAACTGAAGACTCAACAAGGCCCCGCCGCTGTCCTGCAGAAGCTGGCGGAGACGTTGCGGGAAAACGCTCAGTTCCACCAACTGTTTGATGCCCTGCTGATGCAGAAGAAGCATTCACTGGGGCTGCCGTTGCTGCGGCCGACGTCGTTTGATGATGTGCCGGCCGACAAGCGGGATGACTTTGAAGCCACCTACGTGGCTGCGGCCCGCGAGGTCGGGAAACTGTTGCTCGACGACAAGCAACTGGGGCAAGCCTGGATGTACATGCGGACGATCCGCGAACCGGAAGTGATCAAGGCTGCCATCGAGAAGCTGGACTCGAAAAGCGAATACAGCGAAGAAGCCATTGATATCGCCCTGTATCAGGGAATTGCCCCGGTCAAGGGGCTCGAAATGATGTTGAATTCACACGGCACATGCAGTTCGATTACGGCCCTGGATCAACAGTTCATGCGTCTCGAGCCGACCGCGCGCACGCAGTGCGCCGCATTGCTGGTGAAGCGTCTCTATGAGGATGTCACTCAGACCATCCAGCACGAAGTCGAGCGTAAACAGGGGCTGGCGGCCCCCGGACAGACCTTGCGTGAATTGATCGCCGGGCGGGACTGGCTGTTTGCCGATGCCAACTACCATATCGATGTTTCACACCTCCATTCGGTCGTGCGGTTTGCCCGTTCGTTGACGGCGCAGTCCCCCGAATTGCCGCTGGCAATCCAGCTGGCCGAGTATGGTTCGCGGTTGGCCGAACAGTACCAGTATGCGGGCGATCCGCCATTCGAAGATTTTTATCCGGCTCACGTCCAGTTCCTGAAGGCCATCGGGAACATCAATCAAGAGGCGGCGCTGAACTACTTCCGCGAGAAGCTGCGGCCCGATTCCAATGAACCGGAAAATCAACTGGTGGCGTTGGGCCTGGTCGACCTGCTGACTCGCCTGGGAAAGATGGACGAGGCGTTAGATGTGGCTGCGAAGTATCTCAGCCAGTCGTCCGAGCAAACCGGTTTCTCGTTCGCCGATTTATGTGCGGATGCCGGCCGCTTTGATTTGCTGACGCAGGTCTCGAAGGACAAGGGCGACTTGTTGACGTTCACCGCAGCCATGTTGCAGGCGAGTAAATAGTCAACGTGTCGTGGGACGGGTCTCCAGGCCCGTCCGGCCCCATTTCTGCTGCCAATGCCGTGCTGCGTCACGCATGTGAAGGGCATGAATGGTCGCGAAGAAAGAAAAAAGGGACTGACGAGTCTGGAAGCTGCTCCGTCCGGTTCTCGTGAGAATACAACACCATTCAAAATGGCCTGGCGCGTGATTCAACCCTTCGTGGCCTTTGTGTCCTTCTGTTAAAAAAGACTGGGAACAGAAGGGCACAAAGGTCGCGAAGAAAGAAAAGTGAGTACTGACGGGCCGTCGTGGCGCGCAGCACCTGCTGTGTTGCGATGATGCATATTTTCGTTGTTTGAGGCGAGAAAATCGTGCGTTACGCGTAGCTCGCGAGAGCTAAAGCTCTTGATATTAAAACGTTACATGCACTGACGGGCCTGGAGACCCGTCCCACGGAATCTGGTTGTTGCTCGGAAATCACTTGACTTAATCGTTACAATCGTTAAATTGGGGTGGATCGGTAAGGTCTCTTGTAGGCCGTTATCGTCACGCGTCTCTCAGCGCGTGTGAAAACTCAGGCCCCTGCTCTCCCTGAGTTGTGGTTACAGAGGGTTGGTTTTCGCAGTCGATCCTGGATCGCTGTGATGACTGGCCAATTCCGGTTGCCACAAACGCTCTCTCTTCAGCCTCGGGGTGTCGCGCGCCGATTGTTGGCGTGGACCCCAGTTGTCAGGGTTGACTGAGAGGGCCCGGATCGATGCCTGCTGAATTCTTATCTGCTCCGTCCGCGGGAAACTCCGCTGCGCCGGTCAGCAACACGTTGTTGCAATCGGGCCGTTGCCGCGATTTGGCGGCATTGTTGGCTGGCGAACTGGCAGCTGCCGAGGGCTCGGGAGACCGGCAGGCGTTTATCGAGTCGGCCAATGACCTGGCGTGTGCTCACCGTGCTGCCGGGGATCACGAAACGGCGGCCTACTTTCAACTTCTGGCCGCCACTTCCGAACGACAGCCGGTCGGCGGTGAGGCTGGCCGGATCTCGGCCACCTCCTTGGGGAATCTGGCTTGCGATGCGGTGCTGGCCGGTCGCTGGCCGCTGGCCGAAAGCCTGCTCTGGAAGTCGCTGCTGGCCGAGTGGGCCGCTGGAAATGACTCAGGTGCGGCAGCCGATTGGGCCAATCTCGGGTTGATCGCCGGGCTGCTGGGCGACCTGCCGGAGGCGAAACAACGGCTGTGGTTTGCCGTGAAATTACATCGCCAGCTGGGGGACCAGTTCCATCTGGCGCTCGACCTGTGGCACCTCGGTCAATTGCTGGAACTGGAAGGTGACTGGCAGCGTGCGGCGAAGCTGTTTCAGCGTGCAGCGCAGCGTTTCGGAGGAATTGGCCATGTGCAATTCCAGCACCAGGCTGCAGCGCATGCCGAGCTCAACGCGGCGCGGGCGGCCGTGCTGACATTCGACGTGCGACTGAATTAACGGACTGTCCGCAGAACCGGATCTTTCACGCTCGGCACGGCTGCCTCGCCAAGGCTTCATTTCGAACCGGCTGCTGGCTGCGCGGGGGCGTGCCGCAACACGGCAATCGCGAGGCGTTGATCGGTCTGCCACAGATCGCCTCCGCCGTTGTGGCCGGTGGGGTGGGGCTGAAAATGGTCGAGCCAATAGACCTGCGAGATGGAACTGCTGGTTTCCAGATCGTGGAGCAGTTTATCGCGCTCGGCATCGACAGCGGAATCGATGTGATGGGTGATCTGCCCCGTGGTGTGGCTGAGACCGATCCTTTTGTCGTAGGTCACGCCGCCAATCCACAACGGGCGGCCGGCACGATCGAGCTTCTCGCTCTTCCAGAACCGGACATGATGCCGCTTGCTGGGATTGGTGCCGACAGGTTGCTCAAAAGCCAGGTCCTGTTTGCGTTTGAAGAGGTACAGGCTGCTGACCGGCGCTTCGGTGTAAGGGCGACGCAGCACGCTGGCGCCGGCGATTTTGAGCGAGCTTTTCAGCGAGAGGGGATCGGCCGGGAACCAGCCCGACTCGAGCAGCGCATGGACCAGATCGGCTTCGTTGCCCACGGCCGCGATGTTCAAGGGATCGCCCGGATGGCCGTTGCGGGTATGGGTCACGGTGGGGGAATGCTTGAGTGCCGGGTGGATATGCGCGTAACCACGCCACGCCAGGGGCATGACCCCATAGGCGATCAGCAGATAGATCAACAGCCAGTTAATCAGTGCGACGCGGGACCTGTGGATCACTCCCCATTTGTGCCGCCAGCGTTCCGACGGTGCAACCCGAGATTTGACTTCCGGCATCATGAATACGTTCTGGATCAGGGGAAGGGGTGCGTGGTTAACTTGTCGGCGCAGACCGAGTGCATTGGCGTTCGATTGGCTAGCCGAGTTTTATCGGTCAGCGACCTGGATGGGGACCACAACGCGCGGGGCAGAGTCACCAGCCTCAATCCGTAAGTTGATGCGCCGGAGCCTCTAGACATCGCGCCTGACCGATCTTATAGTGATCCGACGCTCGCCGTAAAGTTCTCCCGTTCAGGTCTCTGCGCCCTATTGTGAGAGTTTGGAGTGGTCCCTGTCGATTGTGAAAACTCCATACGCTGGGCCTGCCACCGCGGGTCACCGAGTGCGATTGCAGTGAGTTCCGAATACGATTTCTCGGGTCGCGAGGCTGGTTGATTTGACCGGTTTCTGCGCCATTCCTCTTCATACCGTCTGGGATATTGTTCCATGAGACGATCCTCTTCCGCACGATGCCTGGTGTGCGGCTGCCTGGCTGGCCTGTTGTTGATGGTGGGGTGTTCGCGTCCGGCCCCTCCCGCGGTTGAGGCTCCCCCGCCGAAAGTGACGGTGAGTCTGCCGATTGAACGCGAGGTGATCGACTTCGCCGACTTTACCGGCCGGACGGACTCGAAGAATGCCGTGGAGATTCGGCCGCGTGTGACCGGTTATCTGACACAGATGCCATTCCGCGAGGGGGATGAAGTCAAGAAGGACGATCTGCTGTTCGAGATTGATCCGCGTCCGTATCAAGCCCAGCTGGATAAGGCCGCGGCCGATGTGAATCTGGCCGCCGCGAGTTTGAAACTGGCCCAGGCGGATAATGTTCGCGCGAAGAATGTGGCCAAGATGAATGCCGGCGCCATCAGCCAGCAGGACCTCGATAAATACCAGGCCACCGAAGAACAGGCGGCCGCCCAGCTGGCGGCCATGAAGGCCGCGATGGAAGGCTACAAGCTGAACCTCGAGTTTACCCAGATCAGGGCCCCGGTCGACGGGCAGGTCAGCCGGTATATGCTGACGCTGGGGAATCTGGCCACCCAGGACCAGACGCAGCTGACGACACTGGTGGCACTCGACCCGATGTATTCGTACTTCGAAGTGGATGAGAACACGATCCTGCGCATCGTGCGGAAATTGCTGCCCGATTCGAAGGATGCCTTGCGTACGAAGCAGGTCCCTGTGCTGATGGGCCTGGCCGACGAAGAGGGGAAATTTCCCTATAAAGGGTATGTCGACTTTGCGGACAACCAGTTGACGGCCGGTACCGGCACCTTGTCACTGCGTGGTGTCTTCGACAATCCGATCACTAAGTCGGGCCGGCGCCTGCTGCGGCCGGGGATGTTCGTGCGGATTCGGTTACCGATCGGCAAACCGCATCAGGGGCTGCTGGTGATTGACAAGGCTCTGTCGACCGACCAGGGGCAGAAGTATCTGCTGGTCGTGGATCAGAACAACGTGGTGCAATATCGCCGGGTGAAGACCGGGGCTCTGCAGCCTGACGGCCTGCGGGTGATTGAAGAGGGTTTGAAGCCGAACGAACAGGTCATTGTGAGTGGATTGCAGCTGGTCCGCCCGCAGATGAAGGTGGAACCGGAAATGGCAGCGATGCCGACCGCGACCTCCGACACGGGGACAGAAGCGGAACCGGCTGACGCTGCGCCGAAGACAGCTCCCGCCAGCAAGTGACCGTGCACCAAAGGGTCTGTTGTGATCTCTCGCTTCTTCATTGACCGGCCGATTTTTGCTTCGGTGCTGTCGATCCTGATCGTGCTGGCAGGAGCGCTGGCATTGATCTCGTTGCCGATTGCGCAGTACCCGCCGATCGCCCCGCCGACGGTGCAGGTGTCGTGCGTCTATCCCGGTGCCAGTGCCCAGGTGGTGGCCGATACGATTGCGGCTCCCATCGAGCAGCAGGTCAATGGCGTCGAGAACATGCTCTACATGTCCTCGCAGTGCGGGAATGACGGCTCGTATACGCTGATCGTCACGTTCGACCTGGCGACCGACCTCAATACGGCCCTGGTGATGGTCCAGAACCGGGTGTCGTTGGCCATGCCGCAGTTGCCGGACTCGGTCCAGCAGCAGGGGCTGACGATCAAGAAGAAGTCCCCGAACATTCTGCTGCTGGTGAACTTCTTCTCGCCCGATGGTCGTTACGACGACCTCTACATGAGCAACTACGCGACGATCAACGTCAAGGACGAGCTATTCCGCCTGGAGGGTGTGGGCGATATCAATTACCTGGGGCAGCGTGACTACAGCATTCGCGTGTGGCTCGATCCGCAGAAGCTGGCGGCCCGCAGTATCAGTGCGATGGAAGTCACGCAGGCGATTCAGAATCAAAGTCTCGCGGCAGCGCCGGGCCAGGTGGCTCAAAGTCCGATCGGTGCCACGGCGGGGTTCCAGACGCCGATTGATGTGCTGGGGCGGCTGAGTGATCCGCAGCAGTACGGCGAGATCATCATCAAGACGATTCCGGCCGGGAACAATTCCGTGGCGCCGCAGTTCGTGCGGTTGCGCGATGTCGCCCGGATCGAACTGGGGGCTCAACAATATTCGCAGTTTGCCACGACCGACGGCCGCCCCACCGTCGGTCTGGCGATCTATCAGCTTCCCGGAACCAATGCGCTGGATGTCGCCAACCGCGTACGGGCCAAGATGGATCAGCTGAAAACGCGTTTCCCGGAGGGGCTGGATTACGGCATCTATTACGACACGACGCCGTTCATTGAAGAGTCGGTCCAGGACGTCGTCAAGACGCTCTTGGAAGCCATCGTGCTGGTGGCGATCGTCGTCCTGGCGTTTCTGCAGAGCTGGCGGGCGACGCTGATCCCGTTGATTGCGGTGCCAGTGGCCATTGTCGGCACTTTTGCAATCATGGCGGTGGTTGGATTCAGTCTGAATAATATCTCGCTGTTCGGCCTGGTGCTGGCGATTGGTATTGTCGTCGATGATGCCATTGTGGTGGTGGAAAATGTGGAGCGCTGGCTGGCACACGGGCTGTCACCGCGCGACGCGGCGCGGAAGGCGATGGACGAAGTCACGGGGCCCGTCATCGCCGTGGCCCTGGTGCTGTGTGCCGTGTTTATTCCGTGTGCGTTCATCTCGGGAATTACCGGCCAGTTCTTCCGCCAGTTTGCCGTGACGATTGCGGTCTCGACGGTCTTCTCCGCCCTCAATTCGCTGACACTCAGCCCGGCCCTGGCCGTGATCCTGCTGAAGCCGCATGGTGCGAAGAAGGACGTGCTGGCCCGCTTCCTGGACTTCACCCTCGGCTGGTTCTTTCGCCTTTTTAACTGGAGTTTTGAAAAGGGGACCTCGGTCTATACGTGGATCGTCGGCTGGTCGTTGCGGCTGTTTATCATTGTCCTGCTGGTCTATGGCGGACTGCTGGGTGTGACCTGGTACATGTTTAACAAGGTGCCGACCGGGTTCGTACCGCAGCAGGACCAGGGCTGGCTGCTGGTCAGCGTTCAGCTGCCCGATTCGGCGTCGGTGCAACGGACCCAGGGGGTCATGCAGCAGGTCGAGCAAATCGCGGCTAAGACTCCGGGGGTGGCGCATACCAATGCGATTTCCGGGTTGTCCGTGTTGCTGTCCTCGAACAGTTCGAATTTCGGTTCGATGTTCGTAATCCTGAAGCCCTTCAAGGAACGCCGCGATTACGAATTGCGTGCCGATGCGATCATGGCCAGCCTGCGCAAGCAGTACGGCGAGCAGATCAAAGATGCCACGATCATGGTGTTCGGTGCGGCGCCCGTCCCGGGGATCGGCCTGGCAAGCGGTTTCAAGCTGCTGGTCGAAGACCGTGGTTCGCTGGGCCTGCAGCCGCTGCAGGACAACTCGGACGTCCTGATCCGGGAAGCCTTGAAGGTCCGTGGTCTGCTGGGGGTTTCGACGATGTTCCGTTCGAACACCCCGCAACTGCACATGGACATCGACCGGGCCAAGGCCAAAGCGCTGGGGGTGTCGATCAGCGATTTGAACAACACCCTGCAGACGTACCTGGGGTCGACCTTTGCCAATAATTTCAACCTGTTCGGCCGGTACTGGCAGGTCAACGTGCAGGCTGACTTGAGTTTCCGTGATCGAGTCGAAGCGATCAATCTGCTGCAGGTCCGGAATGCCAAAGGGCAGATGGTGCCGGTCGGTACGCTGGTGCGGATCCGCGAAATCGGCGGACCGGTGATGATCACGCGTTATAACCTCTATCCCGCGGCGGCGATCAACGGCGTGGCCCACCCCCTCTATCTCAGCTCGGGGCAGGCGATTTCGATCCTGGATAATCTGGCCGAAAAGAACCTGCCCCGGTCGATGAAGACCGAATGGACCGAATTGACTTACATGCAGATCAAGGCGGGTAACACGGCGATGTTCGTGTTCGCCGCGGCCGTGGTCTTCGTGTTCCTGGTGCTGGCGGCGCAGTATGAGAGCTGGACCCTGCCGCTGGCTGTCATTCTGGTCGTTCCGATGTGCCTGCTGTGTTCGATCGTCGGGGTCGCCCTGCGGCATCTGGCCATGGACATCTTCGTACAGATCGGTTTCGTGGTGCTCGTCGGCCTGGCGTGTAAGAACGCCATTCTGATCGTCGAATTCGCCAAGCAGTTGCGTGAAGAAGAAGGCCAGAGTTGCTTCAAGGCGACCGTGCAGGCGAGCGGCCTGCGGCTGCGGCCGATCTTGATGACGTCGTTCGCGTTTATCCTGGGCGTGGTGCCGATGGTGATTGCCGAAGGGGCCGGTGCCGAGATGCGCTGGTCGCTGGGCACAGCCGTCTTCAGCGGCATGCTGGGGGTTACGCTGTTCGGGATTTTCCTGACGCCGGTCTTCTTTTACGTGATCGAATCGATCGGCGAGTGGCAGTGCTTCCGCCCCGTATATATGCAGTGGGTGATGTCGAGCCTGTTTGGAGGCGCTGGCGGATTGTTGATGGGGTACCTGGCTTACAAGATCGGGTTCCCCCATCTGCATTGGGCGCTGGTGGGTGGCTTTGCATTGGGACTGGGGACGGCGCTGGTGGTTCAACGTCATCGCCGCAGAACAGCAAAACAGAGTCGTTCGCAGATGTCGCAGTAGTACAAGATGGATGGCCTGGCGCGCCCCCTTGGGGCTGAGGATGAAACGTCGTGATCTCTCACTTTTTTATTGATCGCCCGATTTTTGCTTCGGTGCTGTCGATCGTGGTCACGCTGGCGGGCGCGGTCGCGGCGTTCACGCTGCCGATCGCGCAATACCCCGACGTGACGCCCCCGACCGTGCTGGTGACTGCCTACTATCCCGGTGCCAATGCGCAAACCGTGCGCGACACGGTGGCGGCCCCCATCGAGCAACAGGTGAGTGGCGTTGAGAACATGGTCTACATGTCGTCTCAAGCCACCAACGACGGCGTCTATACGATGACCGTCACCTTCAAGCTGGGCATGGATTCCGACATGGCCCAGGTGCTGGTGCAGAATCGCGTGCAGCTGGCGACCCCCAGCATTCCCAGCCTCGTGCAGCGGCAGGGCATCAACGTCAAGAAGATGTCCCCCAGCACGATGATGATCGTAAATCTCATTTCCCCGGACAAACGCTACGACGACATCTATCTCAGTAATTACGCCACGATCCAGATCAAGGACGAACTGGGCCGCCTGGAAGGAGTGGCGAATGTGTCGTACCTCGGTGAGCGTGATTACAGCATGCGGGCCTGGCTCGATCCAACCAAGATGGCCTCGCTGTCGCTGAGCGTGAATGATGTCGTCAACGCCATCAGCGAACAGAATCTGCAGGTTGCCGCCGGTCAGATCGGACAGGAACCGGTCAAGGCGGGACAGCAGTTTCAGTTAACAATCAATACCCTCGGCCGCCTGGTCGATGTCGAGCAGTTCGGCAATATCATTCTGAAGGCTTCGACCAGCGGCAGCTCGGGACAGGCTTCCAGCATCGTCCGTCTGCACGATGTCGCCCGGATCGAACTGGGTTCGCAACAGTACGACCAGTCGTGCACGCTGGATGGCCAGCCGTCGGTCGCCCTGTCCATTTTTCAGCTGCCGGGATCGAACGCCATCAAGACCGCGACCGGTGTCTACGCGAAGATGGAAGAGCTCAAGAAGCGCTTCCCCGAGGGACTCGATTATCAGATCGTCTACGACACCACACCGTTCATCAAGGAATCGATCACCGAAGTCTTTAAGACGCTGCGTGACGCGATCATCCTGGTCGGCATCGTGGTGCTGGTGTTCCTGCAGAACTGGCGGGCCACGCTGATTCCGCTGATCGCCGTTCCGGTGGCCATCGTCGGTACGTTTGCTGTCATGTCGGCGGTCGGATTTTCCTTGAATAACCTGTCGCTGTTCGGCCTGGTGCTGGCGATTGGTATCGTGGTGGATGATGCCATTGTGGTGGTGGAAAACGTCGAACGCTGGCTCGAAAAAGGTCTGGCCCCGCGCGACGCGGCCCGCAAGGCCATGGATGAGGTGACCGGGCCGGTGATTGCCATTGCCCTGGTGCTGTGTGCGGTGTTCGTGCCGTGTGCGTTTATTACCGGCATCACCGGCGAGTTCTTCCGCCAGTTTGCGATCACGATTGCCGTCTCCACGCTGATTTCGGCCTTCAATTCCCTCACCCTCAGCCCGGCCCTGGCCGCGTTGCTGCTGAAGCCGCACGGGTCCAAACGAGATCCGCTGACCTGGCTGCTGGATGTGACCCTGGGCTGGTTCTTCAAATTGTTCAACAAGAGTTTTCAGATCGGCACCGACTGGTATGTGACGGTCATCAAGATGATGTTGCGGACCTGTGCCGTGTCATTGTTGATCTACGGTGGTCTGCTGTACCTGACCTACTACGAATTCACCCACGTGGCGACCGGCTTCGTTCCGCAGCAGGATAAAGCCTACCTGATGATGAATGTGCAGTTGCCCGATTCGGCGTCAGTCCAGCGGACGCAGCAGGTGATGAAGCAGATCGAAGCGCTCGCCCGGGAGACCGAAGGGGTGGCTCACACGGTGGGGATTTCGGGGCAGTCGTTGATCTTGAATGCCAACGCTCCAAACCTGGGCTCGATGTATGTCATGCTGAAGGAATTTCACGAGCGGCACGGGGCGGAGCTGTCGGCGAACGGAATTGCAGATATCCTGCGCAAGAAGTGCCAGGATCACGTGCGCGATGCGTCGGTGACTGTCTTCGGTGCCCCGCCGATCGACGGCCTGGGAACGACGGGTGGCTTCAAGATCATGATCGAGGATCGCGGCAACCTCGGGTTGAACGACTTGCAGCGAGTCAGCGATCAGATCGTCGATGAGGCCAACAAGACCCCCGAACTGCAGGGCGTCTTTAATAGCTCGCGGGCGAACACACCCTGGCTCCATCTGGAAGTGGACCGGACGAAGTGCCTGGCAGTGGGTGTTTCCCTGAGCGATCTCTTCAATACGCTCCAGGTGTACCTGGGATCGTATTACGTCAATAACTTTAATGACTTTGGTCGCTCGTGGCAGGTGAATGTCATGGCGGATGCCCGCTATCGCGCCCGTGTTGAAGACATCCTGCAGCTGAAGGTGCAGAACAAACAGAAGCAGATGATTCCCCTGTCGACGCTGTTGATTGCGACCGACAGCAGCGGCCCGCTGATGCTGGCCCGCTACAACATGTATTCCGCGACCTCATTGACCGGCAACCTGGCTCCCGGGACGAGTTCGGGCGACGCCATCCGCGTCATGCAGCAGATCGTCGATAAGCACCTGCCCCGGTCAATGGCCTCGGACTGGACCGAGTTGACCTACATGCAACTGCAGGCCGGCAATACGGCGATGTATGTGTTTGCCCTGGCCGTGGTGTTTGTGTTCCTGGTGCTGGCCGCGCAGTACGAAAGCTGGAGCCTGCCGCTGGCGGTCATCCTGGTCGTTCCCATGTGCCTGTTGTGCTCGGTGATCGGCGTGAAATATGCCGCGATGGACGTCAATATTTTCACGCAGATCGGGCTGGTCGTGCTTGTGGGCCTGGCGAGTAAGAACGCCATTCTGATCGTGGAATTTGCCAAGCAGCAGCAGGACGAAGGTGCCGATCGGCTGACGGCGACGATCGATGCCTGCCGCTTGCGTCTGCGACCGATCCTGATGACGTCGTTCGCGTTCATCCTGGGCGTGGTCCCCCTGGTGATCGCCCAGGGGGCGGGGGCCGAAATGCGGCGCACGCTGGGAACGGCCGTCTTCAGCGGCATGCTGGGCGTGACGATCTTCGGGATCTTTTTAACGCCCGTGTTCTATTACGTGATCGCCAGGCTGGGAGTCACCACAACGCCGACGATCGGGACACCCGACGTTGCCGAACTGGAAAAAATGCCGCCGCCAGCCGGGCATTAACTCACAGAGGGGTCGGGGCCACGATTTTTGGAAATTGGTCGCTGGAAGCCGGTTGGCACACGAACTTGTAGGGCAGCCAATTTCCAAAAATCGTAGACCCGACCCCGCACTCGCTGCTTTGTCACGCTACCACAAGCGCACCGGGCAGCTCTTCTTGCAGTAATCGTCGCAGCAGCCGCGCTGAACTTGCGGGGCACAGGGGGCGAGTTTCTTGCAGTAGTCGTCACAACAGGTCCGCGGGGTGTAGCATGGCGAAAATGGCATTTGCTTCTTGCAATAGTCATCCCCGCAACACTTCCACTGGTCCGCACAACGGATGCCCGGTGTGCACCAGGTGCGAACTCCCGCGGGGGCCCGGCTGAAGTACGGTTCCGCGCGGACCTTCAGCGTGATCGAGGGGAACCAGATCAGTACCACTGCGATCCAAATCCAATTGCGTTGCCACATGGTCTTGTTCCTGTTTCCACGGTCGAGTCACCCTGCGCGAGGCCGGCAGGTTACTCGTTATTGACGGGTGGCGCTTCGGGAGCGGGGACCGGTTCGCCCTGCGGGATAGCGGGTGGCGGGACCGGTTGTGCGCCCTGTTGAGTCATGCCGGGCAGTTCGTAATCCATCCGCAATTGCCAGCCGCCGCCGAGTGCCTTATAGACTTCAATCAAGCCCTGCGCGATTTCTCCCTGGGACAGGGCCAGCAGGATCTGCTGGGTGACCAGGTTCTGCTGCAGCAAGGCGACACGGTTGAAGTCGGTGGCCCCGGCCTTATACAGGGTGACCGCCACTTTCACCGCTTTCTCTGCGGCGTCAACGCTTTCCGCCAGATCTTTGGCGCGCTGCTGCTGCCACAGGAACTTCACCAGCCCGTTTTCGACTTCCACATGCGCATTCAGCACGGCATTCTGATAGCCGGCAACGAACTCCTCGAACCGCGCATTCTGATATCCCACGTTGTTCCGGATCCGGTTGTAGTTCAGGATCTTCCATTGGAACTGCGGTCCGATCGATCCGTTGAAGGCCAGCTGTGAGAACATGTCCTGGAAGTTACGGGACGAGTAACCGATCGAACCCAGGATCGAAATGGCGGGATAAAAGTCGGACTCGGCGATACCGATCTCGGCACACTGTGCGGCAGCGATTCGTTCCTGTTGCCGCACATCCGGCCGGCGACGCACCAGGTCTGCGGGGACCCCCAGCGCGACTTCACTGGGAGCTGTGGGAATGGGTCCCAGCCCCAGCAGCGTTGACAGATCTTCCGTCGGGATACCCAGCAGAATACACAGTTGATTGCTGGCTGTCCGCAAGTTGATTTCGCGGTTGGCAACTTCCGATCGCGTTTGCGACAGGTTGCTCTGGGCCTGGTCAACGTCCAGCTCGGTGGCCTGGCCGCCGTTGAACCGCGCCAGGGCGATGTCGTACGTTTCCTGCTGAATGCCTACGTTGGTGCGAATATAGACCAACTCTTGTTCGCTCGTCCGATACTTGACGTAATTGGAAGCGATGTCGCTGATCAATGTGACCAGGACATCGTCGTACGCCTCGATGGAGGCATCCAACGCGTCGTCCGCAGCTTCAATGGCGCGGCGGAAGCGACCCCAGAAGTCGAGTTCCCAGGCCAGATTGAAACCGAGGCTGTAAATGGAGAAGTAGCGTGTCGGCGTCGCGAAGGCATTGGGATTCTGCAAGCTGACGGAGTGCCGTGAATAGCCGCCGCTTAAGTCCTGCTGTTGCGGGAACAGAGTCCCCTTGGCAAATCCCAGTTGGTACCGCGCCTCCAGCACCCGCAGGCCGGCCTGCTTGAGTGTCAGGTTCTGTTCATAGGCGGTGGTCACCAGGTTGTTCAGGACCGGGTCATTGAAGACCTGCCACCAATGACTGTCGTCGCCGTACTCACTGCGGACGCGTTGATCGTTCGCATCGATCCAGTGTTCGGCCGCAGCGGTTGGAGGCCGGCCAAAGTTGACGCCGACCTTGAAGCCGTTATTCACGTACTGCTTGACGCTCGTCGAACAGCCCGTGGCGGTCACGGCCAGCGAGGCCATAAAGGCCCGGCGGCTCCATTGAGCCCGACGGTCGGGGCGAGTCATCAATTCGCCGTCCCGTGGGAGGGCGGCGGCCGGCGCGCAGACCTCGTGCGCCAGATCGAGGGATATTCCATCCATGGAATGATCTCCGAAGGGGGATCAGCATCCCCGGTAACAAACACCTGTATTGGCTTCCCTGCCGATGCTCTCGGAGTGAACGCTGGCCAATGCCGCTAAGCCCTGTCGAGATAGCGCCTTCCAGTGTGCTAACAAGATCGTCATTTGCAGTGATTCTTCTGCAATTCCCTCAATCCTTACCCAGCTTTCGGGAGGACGGTAATGATTCACTACCGAAGCGAAACGCAGGGATTTGATTCGCATGTTGACCTTCGAAGCCCCCAGTGCCGGTCAACTCGAGTAGGCTTACCCAGTTCATTGAAAAACGGGGCGCAGGGGGGCTGAAATCGTCCCTGAAAGTGAACTGACCCGACGGGACACCCAGTCCGGGACTTGTCGCACGCAGTCCACGAACCGATCTGTTCGCGACTTAAGGGTGCGGACCCCGGTTGAGAAATCGAAAATGAAATCCCAAAAAATTTGCCGATCGGGATTCCCGTTGGGGGAAAGCTGGTCGCCGACCCCTGATTGGAAGGTTCGAAGATCTGCGCGCCAGTTCGGGGCGCATCATGGGCGTGGGAATTGTTCCGAACCATGTGTCGACGCTCGCATTGGGACGCGTGCGAGGATTGAAGGAAGTCGAAAATCCGGAATTGCGGCGGAATGGCCATTTTGCAGGCCGGCCGGGAGTGTGGTACTAAAGGATGAGTGTTCGACCTGGGTGCCAGCTCAGAATTGATCCAGAAATGGGTCCGTGGTTTAGCTCACCCTGACCAGGGATCGTGTCGAATCGCGTAGATGCTCCATCAAATATTTGAAACGCCGAGGCACAGAGATCACAGAGGAAATGCTCAAAGAGTGCACACTGAGCCTCTGTGCTTTGATAGAGCACTGTGCTAACTGACGGCAAAACTGCAGCGTGACACTCTGAGTCGGGTACT
>CAZQUW010000008.1:0-14242 GCA_964596215.1 uncultured Planctomicrobium sp.
GGCATGGTGATGACGTACGTCAACGTCAAGAACAAGAAGGAACCGCATCCCAAGGTGCACCCCATTATCGACGAAGTCTTGAACGAGACTTACGGCGTAATGGTGTACCAGGAACAGGTGATGCGAATTCTCAATCGCCTGGGGGGAATTGAACTCTCGTCTTCTTATGCCTGCATCAAGGCAATCAGTAAGAAGAAGATCGAGATCATGACCAAGTTCAAAGAGCAGTTCATTGCCGGTTCGCAGACCCAGGGTCTGCAGGAAGAACAGGCCATTGATCTGTGGAACATGATCGAGAAGTTTGCCGGCTATGGCTTTAACAAGTCACACTCCACGGCGTACGGCGCCATCGCGTATCAGACTGCGTTCCTGAAAGCCCACTTCCCCGCTGAGTTCATGGCGGCCCTGCTCTCGTGTGAAATGGAAGACACGGAACGCATCAACGAACACGTCGATGATGCCCGACGCATGAAGCTGACCTTGCTGCCTCCCGATGTGAATCGTTCGGATGTCGAATTCAGCGTACATACAGAGAAGGAAATTACGTTCGGACTGTCGGCAATCAAAGGTTTGGGCGGCCCCGTTGTGAAGGCGCTGGTCGCCGAACGAGCTTCGCGCGGTCCGTTCAAGAATGTGTTCGATCTGGCCGAGCGGCTCGACCCGAAAGTCATGGGCAAGGGAGCCCTGGAAATCTTGATCAAGGCGGGTGCGCTCGACTCCTTCAAGGCGACCCGATCGCAGCACCTGGCAGTTGTCGAACGAGCCATTCAAGGAGCCGCCTCCAAGCATCGTGACCGCTTGAGCGGCCAGAAGAGCCTGTTCAGTGATGAAGATCCCAAACCCGCCAAGCCCGGTGAAGCGGCCGCCCCGCTGACTCTGCCCGATGTCGCCGAGTTGACTCACAGTCAGGTGCTGGCTTTTGAAAAAGAAGTCATCGGCTTCTATCTGACTTCGCACCCATTAAGCGAACACTCCACCAAGCTGACAGCTTATGCCTCCCACCAGATCAAAGATGTCGCGATCATGGAGGACAAAGCAGAAGTCATGGTGGGCGGCATGATCGGCTCCATCAAGCGCGCTGCGACGAAAAAGCCCAGCAAAAACGGGCATTCCAAGTATGTGAATTTCGATCTCGAAGACGTCACGGGAATTATTCGCTGCATCATGTGGCCCGAGGATTTCAACCGGCAGGGCGAATTGGTGAAGCAAGAAGAAATTGTCTTCGTCCGCGGCCGGGTTGACCGTCGCAGCCGCGAGCCGAACTTGATCGTCCAGGAAATCATCACTCTCGAAGCAGCCGACAAGAAATTCACCGAAAAGGTGATCCTGCGTTTTCAGAAGGGGATGCATACGGAGGGAGATTTTGTCCAGGCTCGCAGCATCCTGATGAATTACCCGGGTAAATGCGATGTGATGGTGATCGTGGAATCGTTCGACGATGCGAACCCCGATAAGAAGTTCAAGTTCCCCCTGTCGAGCGATCTGCGGGTGACTGCCGATGCACAGATGGAACGTGAGCTGCAAGAATTGCTCGGCAAGCAGAACGTCCGGTATCACGGGGAACCCAAGAAGAAGTCGCGGCAGATGGCGTACTCCGGTGAGTAAAGCATGCTGGGAATTGTGGGGGGAGAAAGAGCTCCCCCCTTCAACTCCGTGATGTGATCCGCCGAAGGATTGAAGAGGATCCGCCGCGCCGGAGCCCGAGAGGTTCCCATCAGCGCATGCGATCTCTTAACTCACTTATTCGTTCGCCCCGTGAAAATGTGACTTCCCATGGCGCGTTCGCCATACGATCCGACCTCCCACCCTACAGGACGACTTCCTACAATCCGGCCAACAATTTGAATCCTTGTTCATGTGACTCCATTCACCCAAAGGATGCCGGATGTCGTTTTTGTATTTTTTGCTGATCGGGTTGCTGGCGGGCTGGATAGCCGGTCTGATTCTGAAAGGCCGTGGGTTTGGCGTCCTGGGTGACCTCATCATCGGATGCATCGGGTCGCTGCTGGGCGGATTCCTGTTTGACTTACTGGGCGTGCATGCCGGCGGATTGTTAGGCAGTCTGGTCTGTGCCATCCTGGGAGCGATAGCCTTCATTTACCTGGTGCGATTCCTGCGGCGCAACCCGCTGTGATCTGCATTTCACGGGACAATCCCGTTCCAGCCTCTCGCACTGTAACCTGTTCCGTCAGTGTCACTTCACGCAACCAGCCGCTATCATCTGGCTTTCCTCCGGGTTGTCTCATATACCAGCGATACTCGCCCCATACTGACTGGAAAGTTCATTGTGCCGGAAGTTTCGATCATTGTTCCGACTTATCGCGAAGCCGAAAATCTAGGTGTTTTGATCCCCCGGGTCAGTAACGCCTTAACGGGTGCGGGAATCTCGGCCGAGATCATCGTGGTCGATGACAACAGTCCCGATGGAACGCCTGAAGTCTGCCGAGTCCTGGCGGAGTCTTATCCGCTGAAGTTGATCGTACGCACGACCGAACGGGGATTATCGAGCGCCGTACTGGCGGGGATGAAACATGCACAGGGCGACCTGCTACTGGTAATGGATGCGGACCTGTCGCATCCCCCAGAGAAGATCCCCGAGATCGTGGCCGCTCTGCGAAACCCGCAGACCGACTTCGTCATCGGCAGTCGTTATGTCGCGGGTGGTTCGACCGCGGAGGACTGGGGCTTATTTCGCTGGTTCAATTCCAAGGGCGCAACTCTACTGGCCTGGCCGTTGACGTCAACGAAAGATCCCATGGCCGGCTTCTTCGCCTTGCGACGTGCCGACTATCTTAAGGCGGTCGATCGACTCGATCCGATCGGATATAAGATCGGCCTGGAACTCCTGGTAAAATGCGGGTGCCGGCGGGTAGCCGAGGTCCCGATCACATTCCAGGATCGCCTGCATGGTGAGAGCAAGTTGACTCTCAAAGAACAGCTCAACTACTTGCGGCATTTGCGGCGCTTGTACAATTATCGTTTTGGGATTTGGGCGTACCTGGCGCAGTTCATTCTCGTCGGCGCATCGGGAATGATCGTCGACTTGTCCACATTCGCATTACTGCTGCAGATCATCGATATCCGTGCCGCCCGCGGTCTGGCCATCTGGACGGCGATGACGTGGAACTTCTGGCTGAATCGCACCGTGACCTTCTCATTTGCGAAGACTGAGCCATGGTGGCGGCAATATGTCGCCTTTTGCGGAAGTTGCTCGATCGGCGCCCTGGTGAATTGGGGTGCCAGTCTGTGGCTGACTCAGTCGATTCCATTTTTTGAGGCCCACAAGCTGACTGCCGCGGCCGTCGGAGTTGTAGCGGGGACAGCGTTCAATTTTATACTGTGCCGAGTCGTCGTGTTTCAGAAGCGAACTTGAAGGCCCTGGAAGTCGATCAGAGGCCCTTTGACTCGCCGGACGAAGTCCGCCGCCGGAATCCACAATCGTGAGATAGAGTTGTGTGTCCGGGCCTTACGGGATCTGGCTCACCAGCACCATTGCAGGATCAGATAATCGGTATTGGCGGCGTATTCGGAACATGACTGATAACCCCGCCATTCAAATCGAGAACCTCGTTGTCCGCTATGGACATTTTACAGCAGTCGATGGACTGAGCCTTTCGGTGCGACCGGGTGAACTATTTGGTTTTCTCGGCCCCAATGGGGCGGGTAAATCGACCACCATCCGAGTACTGATCGGGGTCTGCCATCCCTCACAGGGGACCGTTCACGTCGCGGGCTTTGCAATTCCTGCGCAACTGAGTCACGTGAAACCCCTGTTCGGTTACGTGCCCGATTCTGAAAATCACATTGAGGAATTCACCGGTCGCGAAAATCTCGACCTGTTCGCGAAGTTGTACGGGGCTGAACGTTCCGCCGTGTCTGCGGCCTTGAAACGACTCGAACTGGATGAAGCGGCCGATCTGCCTGTGCGGAATTATTCCAAAGGCATGCGTCGGAAGTTATTGATCGCACGCGAGATCCTGCACCGGCCACGCATCCTGTACCTCGACGAACCCACCGCGAATCTTGACGCACATTCGACTGTCGTTGTCCGCAAGCTACTACGAGATCTCGCGGCAGATGGCGTGACGGTGTTTCTAACAACGCACGACATGGAAGAAGTTGAAGAGATCTGCGATCGAGTGGCGATTATCGCGCGCGGCAAGCTGGTCGACTGTGACACGCCATCGAACTTCGTCCTGCGCCATGCCGAACGCAAGGTGGAAGTCCAATTCGAACGGGACTCTCAACTCCACCGCGAGATCCTCGATCTGGAAATTCCTGCAGAACGGGAACGCCTCGCAGAAATCATTCGCCACGAACGTTGCTCGCGCCTGCACACGCAGGAATTTCATTTCGAAGAAGTCTTCGTCAAATTGACCGGGCAGGTGTATGCATGATATTCCGCCCGGCAATGCTGAGAGTTTTATGGGCCAAAGAGTGGCTGCGGTTGCGTAAGCAGCCGACGGCCCTGCTCTTGCTGGGTTTGCTGACCGCCATCTCGGTGTTGATTGCGACCGGCGGCCCCCAGCTGACGCGTGCCGGCGATACATCAAAACTTCCGACGTGCTGGCTCGTTTATGATTCGGACAACGCGTGGGTCACGTACTTGAAACACCACTTGCCCGAGCATCCGCCGATTAAAATGGTAGCCGCCAGTGAAATGCCGCACCGTGGAAACGCCATCGTGTATCCCAGCGGTGATTGCGGGATGGAACTGTTTACGGCCGACCGCCGGAATCCACGGCTGATCTTTCGGTACCCCGGGACGCAGCCCAATATCTTCTGGCCCTACACCCAATGGTTCTGGGGTGAAACCGTCGCATTCATCGGCGAGACTCCCGCATTCGACCAGGTCATCGTCCCGATGGGACGTAGCAGTCCGCAAGCCCCCTCTGACGTACTGAAACAGACTTCGCTGTCTGACTTAATGACAATCGAAATGGTGGGCAGTCTGTTGCTGTATGGCGTACAGTTTTTTTGCTGCGCCCATTTGTTGATCTCATTCACCAGCCAGGAACGTGAACGCGGGACCCTCCTCGCACTGGCGTTAACCCCTGCCTCGATCACCGAGATTCTGGCGGCAAAATGCTTGTTTCACGGGTGTTTATCATTGACGATGTGCGGCATCATCATAGCCATCTTGCGGCCGGTCGCCCTGCTGCAACCACTATTGTGGGCCACACTGGTTGTCTCAGCAGTTGGCTTTTTGTCGGTGGGTGTGATGCTGGCTTCGCTGGCGAAAACGCAAGCCGCAGCCGCATTGTTGACTCTCTGCTACATGTTGGGAGTTGCGTTGGTATTTCATCTCTCGCGGGGCTGGGCTGGATTTGCCATGGTGCGGGAGATGATGTTTGAACATCGGGGCTTCCTGCTGATTTTTGCCAGTCTCAAATCCGGCGGCAGCCCCCTTGCATGGATCCGCCTGGGATGGCTGGTAATTGTCGTAATCGGGTGGGCAACCATGGCGAGCCAGGTGTTTCGAAGACGCGGCTGGCGCTGATGCCTGGCCAGACTGGGACCACCAGACCGATCCAAGTGCTCTCGTAAAATCTTGCTTCCCTCCCCCTGCCGAGCATTCACCGGGAGAGTTCTCGCATTTCCTGGCTGTGAATCGACAGCTGCGGATGAATGCACCACGGAGTGCACAAAGAACACGGAGAAAAAGCCGGTTTTAGCCACGGATCGACACCGATGAAACACGGATGAACGCAGGCTATGAGCAACTGAAATCAACCGACAACCGGTACCAAGAAACAATTGAGTGGACCATTGGAGAGAGAGCCCACCAACTCTGATCTTATCCGTGTTCAATCTGTGTTAATCAGTGGCTAAACCTCTTCTCACGGCGGGGGCCAGTTCTTCGGCAGTGGTTGTCAGTAACTCACGAATGACCCGTGCCAGATTGCGTACGCTCGAGCGCCATCCCAGTGCTCCCAGCACCAGGATGGCCACCAGTGGAGGAGCCGAGTCGCTCTCATAGACCAACTTGTAACAGGCGACGAAAGGATTGGTCACCGTGTGCGCAGGGATTGATTGTATAAGCTGCAGTTCGGCAGTCCTCTTCAGGCTTTCGCCGATATCGGATCCGGTAGAGCTCTAACATCCCCTGACTGTTGCATCCGCAAATCAATCTATCACGGAACCGATGCCATCGTTGACCCGCATCCAACGACAGTGGATGATGCGTCGAGCTGACTGCACTGTATACTCGACAGATCATCTTGATTCGGACCATGGAGAACCTGACATGTCGCGTCGTCGATGCTCTCACGTAGCGTGTCACTGGGCACTCAGCGTCCTGATCCTCTGCGGGATCTCAATCGCCGAACTATTACCAGTGACGGCGGAGGACAAGGCGGGAAATGTTGCCGAGCGCCTGGCCAAAACGCGTGCTGACCTGCAGAGTCCAGACGTAGCTGTTCGCAAAGCCGCCGTCGGGGGGCTGGTGCACTCAGATCTTTCCGCGACATTGTCCACCGAAATTCACGCAGCTCTGGGAGATCAGGATGGTGAGGTGCGGGCACTCGCGGCGACCGCGACAGGCAATCTGGGGGCCGCATCAGTACCAGCGATTCCGGCGCTGATTAAGCAGTTAAAGTATGACAAGGTCAAGGAAGCACGTGAAACGGCCGCGAGGGCATTAGGCCGCGTTGGCAAGGCCGCCCCCACCAATAATGCCGCCATTGAACCACTCACAACAGCAGCCAGGGAGGACCTTGACGCGGTCACGCGCACAGTGGCTCTGGGTGCGCTGGCGCTCATGAACGTGCAAGTTCCGGAACAGATCGATGCTCTGCGCAAGTTTCTGCATCACGATGACGCTCTGGTCCGCATGAAGGCTTCGCACGCATTGGGAATGATTGGCTTGGCCGCCAAGGTCGCTGCACCAGAGATCGTCAAAGTCCTGGAACAAGAAACCGACGATCATCGTACCGGTTATATTGCCCGATCCCTTGGCAACACGGGCGACACGTCCTCACTTCCCGCTCTCTATTCCGCCTTCAAGCGGGAAACGGATCCCGGAGCCCTGGGCGAGATCCGCGGGGCGATCGCCAAGCTGGGTGGTAAAGTTCCGTAACCGCTATTTAGCCACCCGCAACTCTCATAACGGCATCTTCAAGTTCAACATGGAACTCCCGCATCAACGAGTTCGGCCATAGGTATGAAAACATGATTCGGCTGGCGGTACATGGCGAGACAGATCGATGGGGGGCAGTGACCGCGCGGCTGCGAGGCTGTGCTGTAACGTGCTTTCCTGAAACCAGGTCGCCACCGGCGGCATCCAGCTATGACGCGATGCTCTTCGAGGCACCCGAAACCTCGGAATCGGGACTGATTGAGCAGTCCCTGGCCCATGGGAAGCATGTGCTGATTGCATCGCCGGCCAGCTTGCCCCTTGAAGTCCTGGAGAAGTTGTCTTCTTCTGCGAAGAGATACGGCGTGCAGTTGGCGGTCATCAATCCGAATCGCTATTTCCCTTCTCGCCAGCTGCTGCAGCAGCAATTGCAGGCTGGCAAGCTTGGCCGACCGGGGCTAGTCCGCATGTACCGCTGGGAACCCACTCCGATGAGTTCCCGAGTCATCTCGCCGTCCCTCCCCGGAGTGCTGACTCTCGATCTCGATGTCACCCTGTGGTTGATTGGCATGCTGCCCAACGCAGTCTTTGCCACTACGGCCGTTCCACCGAATAATAGTTCGAGTCAAGCACAAACGATTCAGGTCCATCTCGGTTTCCCGAACAACGCAATGGCCTTAATCAGCTATTCTTCCGCCCTGCCGCCCGGCGATGATTACCGTTCGCTTTCCGTCATGGGTTCAGATGGAGCCGCCTACCTGGATGATCATCAGAATATGCAATTGATCTACCGCGGCAGCCATCCACAAGCTCTCCGCACTGAAGAAGGCCTCCGCCCACTGGTCAATCTGGTTCAGTACTTTGTCGATGCCTTGCAGGCCAATATCGATCTCGCGTCCAGCATCGCGGAATGGCATCGCACATGGTTGGTAGCCCGGGCTGTGGAGCAATCGCTCGAGTCGCGGCAGGCGATTTCGATGGAGGGCTGCTGACATGGCGACTTCTCTGGGAACGACCTCAAACACCATCTTCCGCTGTGCGGCACTCAGCGCGATTAAGCACGATTATGTGGCCCGCGGTATGGTCTCGCACCCCCGCTTTCAATTAGTCGTGGTCGCTGATGACCCGCAGGAGCCTGATTGGGCTCATGAGCGTAATCAACAGTTAGCGGATGATTTTCAGATCCCTTACGTGCGCGATGTGGAACGGGCACTCCGAGAATTTGATGTGCAGGTCGCAATCGTCAGCTCGGCAGCCGAGCGACACTGCGACCTCAGCATTCGCGCGGCACTGGCCGGCAAGCATGTCGTGCAGGATAAGCCCCTGACAACGCGCCGATCCGAAGCCGATCGGCTGGTCGCCGCTATCGAGCAGAGCGGGGTCAAGTTCCTGATGTGGAATCGCAACTTCCTGCCGAGTGTCCTGGATGCCAGTCGGCGGATTGCAGCGGGCGAAATTGGGCAGCCGCTGGCCGCCCACGTCGATTTCTATTTCGCTAAGGATGCCGGCCCACCCAAGTATTCGCGGCGGCCAGGTTATCCGCCTATGGACTGGCTGACCTATCAGCTCAGCGCCCACGTTGATGGCTCAGATGGTGCCGTGGGGCATGCACCGCTGGGGGAGTTATCGAACGAAGGAATCTATCCGCTCGGTTATTTGCAGATGCTGGTGGGTGCGCGTGTGCGGCGAGTCTTCGCGCGCTCCGCGGCACACTACCATCAGGTCAACGCAGATAACAACGTCGAAGACCTGGCCAGCATGACGCTGGAAATGGAAGGCGGCCTGATCGGTACCGTGGCGGTTGGGCGCAGTGGTGCGGCCAGCCATCCCAGTGGCGGCGAGATGAAGCTGCAAATTGTAGGAACCGCTGGGGCCCTGGTGGTCAGCGAATCGCGTCCTGAAATTGGCATCTTTTACCGCGACCAGCCAACCCGCGAACCGCGCCAGCGACGTGTCGCCAGTGAGAACGATTTTCTGTTGGCCGAGAATTTTGCCCAGGCGATTGATCACAATCGGGAAACAATCCTGAACGCGCAGGCCAGCCGAGACATTTTTGCCACGATTTCCGCGGCACTCAAATCCTGTCAGACGGGACAACCTGTTGAAGTCGAATAGATGCAGTGCTCGACCATCCCTTTTTCTCTAAGGATCGCAGTATGACTGGTCGCGAAATCATTGAAGCCCTGCACAGCGGACGCCGGGTGTATTCCTCGGCCCTGACTGCCCAATCGCCCCTCTGGCCAAATCTCGCCAAATCGATCGGGCTCGACTTTGTATTCATCGATACTGAACACGTACCGCTTGATCGGCAGACCTTGGCATGGATGTGTCAAACATACCAGGCCCTGGGCATTCCGCCTGTCGTGCGTCTGCCCTGCAATGATCCGTACGAAGCTTGCAAGGTGCTCGACGCAGGAGCCGGGGGCGTGATCGGCCCATACCTCGAAACGGCGGACCAAGTCCGCGGGCTGGTGGGAGCGGTGAAACTGCGCCCCCTCAAGGGGAAGCGGCTGCATGAAGCCCTGCGCGATCCGCTCACTCTCGAACCGGAGCTACGCGATTATCTGGAACAACGCAACGGCGACAAGATCCTGATCGTCAACATCGAGAGCACCCCAGCCATCGAGAACCTGCATGAAATCTGCTCGGTCCCCGGACTGGATGCGGTGCTCATCGGACCGCATGATCTCTCCTGCAGCCTGGGAATTCCGGAACAATATGATCATCCGCGGTTCGACGAGGCTGTGCGCGAGATTCTGCAAATTGCCCGCGAACACAACGTCGGTGCCGGAGTCCATTTCTGGCTCGGCCTGGAGCAGGAAATTGCCTGGGCGAAAGCTGGCGGCAATCTGGTAATGCATGCTTCGGATATCGCGGCCTTCAGTCGAACATTGAAGGTGGAAATTGAGCAGCTACGCCAGGCTCTTGAAACGTAACTGGCGGCAGTCGACGCACCAAAGTGGTCGTGCAGAAGTAATGTTGCTGTCATATTCGACAGAACTCGGGTCAACTGCGATCTTCTAATGGGGGACTCATCATGGGCCAACCAGATTCTCCAGGAACTGCTGCTGCCGGATCGACCCTGTCGATGACGGGTCGCTACGTGATCCTGATCTGCGCGTTCCTGGGCTGGTTGTGCGCGGGATTTCATCTGTCGATCACATCGCTGGCCATGCAACCGGCAGCGATCGATTTGCTGCGTCGGACCGGCGAACTGGACATTGTGCGATTCAATGCACTGAATCAACAAGCTCCAAAGAAGGGAGCTCCGGCGTCCGCAGTGCCCATGCCAGCCAGCGCTGCCGGGCAACTGAAGCACTGGAAATCGCTGGTTACCGGCTGGTTTGCCTGGTACCAGTGCGCGTTCTTATTTGGTGCAGCGACTGGGGGTCTGCTGTTCGGTCGGCTCGGCGACCGCTGGGGACGGTCCAAAGCGATGTCAGCGAGTATCCTGACATACTCTGCGGTGGCGGGTGCAGCAGCCTTCGCCGAGGCGCCCTGGCAACTTCTGATACTGTGGTACCTGGCCTGCACGGGCGTTGGCGGAATGTGGCCCAATGGGGTGGCCCTGGTTTCCGAAGCCTGGTCAGGCATGTCCCGACCGATGGTCGCCGGTGTCATTGGAACATCGGCAAATATTGGCATCTTTATCTTCGCGACGCTGGCGTCAATAGTTTCCATTACTCCCGACAGCTGGCGTTGGGTGATGCTGTTCGCCGCAGCACCCGCCGGGCTCGGTCTCATCTCGCTGATCTTCGTACCAGAGTCGCCGCACTGGCTCGCCGCGCGACGCGGACAACAGATCGCTCAGACCAAGAGTTCGACCAACTGGGAAATCTTCAGACCACCCCTCTTGGGCGCGACCTCAATTGGCATCATCCTGGCAACAATTCCATTAATCGGGGCGTGGGGTAGCGCGAACTGGATGGTGCCATGGGCCGGCGATGTCGGTGATGCCGCGACTCCGCCTGATCCATTTCTGAAGGCCTACGTGCAACAGGCACGTTCGCTGACTGGTATTGTCGGCAGCCTGCTGGGTGGCTGGATCGGCAGCCTGTTCGGCCGGCGGACGGCGTACTTTCTGGTCAGTCTGGCGGCTCTGCTCATTTCGCAATATACCTTCTGGAGTGTCGTGCCGACGGACAAAGAGTTTTTAATCTGGGTGGCCGCACTCGGCTTCTTCAGCGGAATTTACTTTGGCTGGCTCCCGCTGTTTCTACCGGAACTCTTTCCGACTCGTATCCGGTCTACGGGCGCCGGCGTCAGCTTCAATTTTGGACGAATCCTGACTGCCGTAACAGTATTTGCGACGGGTGCTCTGACCGAGATGTTTGGCGGGGACTATGCCCAGATTGGGCGCGTAACAAGCCTGATATTTGCCGTCGGAATGGTCGTCATCTGCTTCGCCCCCGAGACAAGCCAAAAACATTTGGAGCATTGAACTTAGAATGCCCGGCTGATGTCCACCGTCAACATGACGCCGGTCACCATCATGAGTTTCACAGTTTGTCAAACGCTGCCGAACACTTAACCAGCCACAGCGACATAAAAACGAATGCGACAACCCCATCTCCAGCGGGTCAAGTTCTGATTGACCCCGACCCGATGAACATATAAACTCAGATTGATGGTTCATTGAGGCATTCAGAGAGAGTGGTAAGGTGTCGCATGGAACGGCAGCAAGCGAGTGAAAACGGATCGGGCGTGGACCGGCGCTTCTTTCTGCGTAACAGTGGATTGGCAGTCGGTGCATTCGCCTTGCCCCAGGTTTTGCAGGCCCGCGCGGAATCGCCCAATTCAGTTCCGGCACGACAGGCGATTGTCATTTTTCTGCAAGGCGGTCTGTCACACTTAGATTCCTGGGATCTGAAGCCTGATGCTCCGGCTGAGTATCGTGGTGAGTTCCAATCCATCTCGACTGCAGTACCGGGATTCTCGATCTCGGAACACATGCCCCTGCTGGCCCAGCGTGCTGATCGCTACAGCGTGATCCGCAGCGCGTACCATGGTACTCCCAGTCATGAAGCAGCCATTCACTGGACATTGACGGGCTATGACTATCCGGGAGCCAATACCACCACCAAGAACCGCAACATCAAACCGTCAATGGGTTCGATTATCTCGAAGACGCGAGGCCCGAATCGGGCCGGCCTACCGGCATATGTCTGCGTTCCAGATCGAGGCCAACTGGGCGACCGGGTGCGCTATGCAGCGGCCAACTATCTCGGTCTGGCGCATGATCCGTTTGAATCAGGGATGCCTCCGGTCAACGCGACCAGCCCGTTTCCGACCCCGCCGAATTTGAGCCTGGCCAAGGGAACCGACCTACGGCGACTGGAACACCGGCTCGGGCTGCTACGCGATCTGGATCACTTACCACGTGCGCTCGACTCCAACGGCGCCATGGCGGGACTGGATGAATTTAACCGGCAAGCGGTCGAACTCCTCGCCCACGATGTCACGCGCAATGCCTTCGACATGTCGCAGGAATCGATGGCGGTTCGCCAGAGATATGGCAACACCAGCTTTGCCCAGCGACTGGTGCTGGCTCGCCGCCTGGCAGAAGCTGGCGTCACTTTTACGCTCGTCAATTTCTCGAACAATCAGGAATGGGATACTCACGTCGGTAACTTCAAGTCGTTGAAGGAGACCCGGCTTCCAGAACTCGACCGAGCGGTGTCCGCCTTGCTGGATGACCTGGAAGAACGCGGACTGCTCGACACGACACTCGTTGCCCTGTTTGGCGAATTCGGCCGCACCCCCAAGATCAACGCCAATGCTGGCCGTGACCACTGGTCCAACGTATTCTCGGTGATGCTGACTGGTGGCGGAATCCAACGTGGCCAAGTCCTCGGAACCAGTTCACCGAATGGGGAAATTCCGCAAACACGCCCGATCCACTTCAACGATATTCTGACGACGATGTATCACCAGTTGGGGGTCCCTGCCGACCGGGTCTTTCATGATCAATTCGCCCGGCCCTTCCCGATTGTCGATGGCGGCCTGCTGATTCCGGAATTAGTTTAATCGCGCAAGTCATAGTCCTTCTTGACGGCTCCCTGCTTCGATTTAACCGTAAGAGTTTCAATCGTCGATTTGGTATTAAATTTTTCGGGCAAGAGTTGCTCCTTCACCTCGATACCTCCAATGGGAGGCGGCCGATCGAGCGTACTGCCAGGCAACGTTGCTGATTGTGGCGCTACCTTGTAGGAGCGAATCGCAACCTTATAACTACCGGGTATCAACGCCCACTTTGCGGCCAGTTGATATTTTCCGTTGACGACCGGTGCCGATGTGGGTGGGGCTTCGGTGCCAGGCTCGGGGAAAAAGGCGATCTCTCCGTCCTTGATCAATTCGCCGTTATATTTGATCTCGCCCGAAGCACCGATTCGCTCCGGGCCAGAGTCACCACACCCTGCGAGGCATATGACGGTCACAGCCATCCAGACCCACTTCACACTGCGCATATCTTTTCCCTTGAGATAATTAATTCAAAAGGCGCGGGACCTGCCGACACCTGGTTCTACCAGTCAACAGATATTGCCAACGTTCTTAGAACTCTCCGATGACTTCGTTACCGGAACGTGTTGTCAAACCCGTCAACACTGTCTGAGAGAGATTCTGGGAAATAAATCGCACTGCCCCATCTGTCATCAGGAAATGACAACCGCCCACGTGATAGCTCGCAGGGCCACTGAACGAATTGCCCCCGAACATGTTGTGAGTGAACGGCGGGGTTCCGCCGGGTGTCGACCTGAAAGGCGCATTGATCCCGTTCTGCGTCCCAATCCCGTCGGCATAGGCAATCCAGGCACAGCAGTCGTACCTTCCAGGGCCGGTCGAGACGATTTCACAAAACGCCAGGGTGTTGCTGGTACCATCGGTGACATCGCCAAAACGCGTTTTGGAATCGTGGTAAATCAGTCCATTCCCATTGTCCATCACAAGACTCACCGAGGCATTGCGTCCGGTACCGGTGTCCGCAATCGGCTCGTAGTGAGTACGGGCGGAATCATTGTTGGGATCACTGCCTGCAGGATTTGAACCGCCAGTCCAATTGACTCCTTCGGTCACCGGATTGGAAGGGCAAAGCAATCCTGGCAGAATCGTCAGGGCGGCAGCCCCAAAGTTGGGCGCCGAATTAAAGCCCACAGACGTGTTCATGGT
>CAZQUW010000008.1:14342-41063 GCA_964596215.1 uncultured Planctomicrobium sp.
GCGGGGCCTGATCGAAATAGGGGAGCAACATGGTTTGCACACTGTGGCCCAGATAGGCCGTACCCGCCAGTGAATAACGCCCCGCCGGAAGGACGTTGAACGTCCCATGGTAATTGTGCAGTGCCAGGCCGAGTTGCTTCAGATTGTTCCGACATTGGGTTCGCCGGGCAGCTTCCCGGGCTTGCTGAACTGCGGGAAGCAATAGTGCAATCAAGACTGCAATGATGGCAATCACCACCAGCAACTCAATTAGTGTGAATCCGCGTTTCAGTTTCATCGCGCAGCGCCTCCGCTCTGAATTTTTGAGAGATAAATAATGAGGTGGAAATGAGAGCTTGGAGATGAGGACTTGCGAACGCATAGGAACTCATCAGGTCAATTCCAGATATCAGCATATCCCGATATTTTGTTTTGCCGCAAGTTCGATTGGGCCGTGAACAAGCAATTTTTGATTCATTTCTTTGAAGTCTTCGAGTTTCAAAACAAAACACAATCGAATCGACGCAATGTCTACTGTTGTGTTTTTTCAGCATCTGACGTCGCGACGACCGTACGACGATGCCGCCAAATCGATAAACACAAGACAGAAAATGAACAACCCGGCGAACGCACGCGGCTCGAGCCAACGCGAACAAATGTGTTGCGAACCCCCCGACCCACGGATACCATGAGCATCACATCAACCCGCATAGATACGTCTTAATCTCCGTCTCGATCGCGAAGTTTGTGGGGAACGCTGCTATGCGTCGAACAGGTTGTCAGCGTCATGAACACCCGGCGATCGGTCGAAGAGAACTCCTGCAAGTTGGCGGGCTGGGCCTCCTGGGTACCGGGCTGAACGATCTACTGCGTCTGGAATCGCAGGCCGCAGAAGCGCCACGTGGTCCCTCACCACGTGCAAAGTCAGTCGTGTTGATCTTCCAGTCTGGCGGACCGTCACAACACGAAACGTTCGATCCCAAGCCCCACGCTCCGGCTGAGATTCGTGGCGAATATGGAACGACACAAACGCGATTATCGGGAGTCCAATTCTGCGAGTATCTTCCCCGACTGGCATTCCGTTCTGATCAGTTTTCGATTGTACGCACGATGCATCACACTGCGGACCGTCAGTTCCGCAACGAGCACAACAGTGCCACCTATTTGTTGCACACTGGTACGACCGAACTCCCCGAGGGGGACACCAACGCGACCATTACGGCCCCCCGCCCGGGACGTATTTCCTGGCCTAACATTGGTTCCATGATTGCCTATGCCGCGCCGACTGATTCACACGTGGGATGGCCGGCCGTCGTCGAAATCCCCCGCGGAAATCTCATGTCGTATCCAGGCCGCGAGCCAGGCCTGCTCGGTCCGCGTTATGGGCGTTGGGGAGTCGATCTGGCCGCACCGTGTAACGCCAAAGATGCGGGCGGATCCTGTCCCAACTGTTACAGCCATGACGATCCCAACGACCCCGCTCGCGCCCCCGGCCCCGGTCCGAATGCCTGGTGGGACAATTCCAGTTGTCGCCAGCCCAGATTTCATCTGCCCAACCTGGGCTCAGGTGGAGTTTCAATCCCGCAACTGACTAATCGTACGGAATTGCTGCGTCAACTGGATGAACTGCGTCGGGCAACTGATGCGTCCCAGGCACACTCCGTTGCATCTGCCTGGGATGCACAGCGCGATCAGGCTTTGCGATTGCTGCTGGCAGCAAAACCTGGCAAACAAAATCCGTTCGACCTCGATCAAGAATCGGATGCCACACGTGATCTCTACGGGCGTGAAGAATGGGGCCAGGCCTTCCTGGTGACGCGACGCCTTGTGGAATCCGGGGTCCGGATGGTGCAAGTCAATCTACGCGGCTGGGACACTCATCAAAATGCCTTTCGAGACCTCAAAGGCAAATTGCTCCCGTCGATCGATCATTGTCTCAGTGGATTCCTGGATGATCTCGCAGCCCGCGGTTTGCTCGACGAGACTCTCGTGGTGATGTGCGGCGAAATGGGCCGTACGCCGAAGATTTCACCGATCGCCGCCGGCGGCAAGAATGCCTCTGGCGAAATCTTCACCCCCGGCAGGCATCATTGGGGTGACGTATTCCCCTGTTTCTTCGCGGGGGGTGGAATCCAGCCTGGCCGCATCATCGGTACGACTGACGGCTACGGCGGCCTGCCGACATCCGAAGCCTATACCCCTTCAGACCTGGCCGCCACGATCTTTCATCTGCTGGGGGTCGGTCCCGACCGCGAGTTCCATGACGCAACCGGTCGCCCGTATATGATCTATCGCGGGCAACCGATTCGCGCCTTGCTGTAGCCGTTCCCGACCGCACACAAAGTTGGGAAGCTCATTCGAGCAACCCCATCTCGCGAGCGATGCCCGCTTCATTCTAAACAGTCGGGCATTCCGGCCGTTTCCCTATTTCTTCGCAGGGGGAATACTGCGGACAAATTCAATCACGTCCGCCATCTGAACCGGGGTGATGTCCTTCTCCAGACCTTCCGGCATCAGCGAAATGCCGCTCGAAACGAGCTGCTCGATGTTCGCACGCAAGATGACATCCTGCGCCCCGTCAGCCCGCTTCAGAGTGATACTCGTCGCCGACTCGGAGCCGATAATCCCGTTCAGAATCAGTCCCTGATCAGTCACTACGGTATAGGTGGTGAAAGACGGGAGCGCTTCGCGGTTCGGATCGAGAATATTGACCAGCAGATCGGCCGGCGTCTTATTCTGAGTCGAAGCCAGGTTCGGCCCGACCGCCTTGCCGATATCACCGACCTGATGGCAGGCGGCACAAATCTTCTGGAAGACCACCTTGCCTCGCGTCGCGTCTCCTTGCAATTTGGTAATGGCCTCTTTGAACTCGGCCACGACCTTCGTGCGGTTCGAGACTACATCCCCGCCCACCACCTTCTTCGCAGCGTTCCGAATCACTTCATTGGGGTGATTCAATAGCAGCTGTTTCTTGTCCCGCTCGATCTCACCTGGCTTCACTTTGCCTTCGCCCACGGCAGCCAGCAGCACTTCCGCGCGCGGGACTGACCTCACGAGAGCCTCAATGACCTCGTGTCGTACAGTGGGACTAAACCCTCGCCAGGCATCCAGCAAGGTCCCTTCGACCCCCGGTGGATTGAGCACGGACAGGGCCTTGACCGCAGCAATCTGCAAAGGCGTCGGGCTCTGCGGCGACAACAGTTCGCTCAGCACGGGCTGCGCGATCTGAGGATCGGCAAATGCCAATAGTCCCACAGCCGCCTCCCGCTCAGGCAGCGGTAGCTTGTCATCAGCGACTTTGTTTGTGGCCGAGGTAAACATGGCGGCCACCGCCGTCTTAGTCTCCGCAGAAATTTCTGCGGACTGCATCAACGCAGCAATCGTTTTTCCGCGACGGGCTAAACCATCTCCCAATGACTTCAACAACGCCTGCTGTTTGACGGGTGTCAAATCTGCAGTCAAAGTTAAGGCCGACAATACCTGTCCGGCATGACCACCATCGGGAATCGCTCCAGCCACAGCCGCCAACTGATTCAACAGCGTACCTGCTGCCGGCTGCGAATTAAATTTCTGATCCGCCAGCAATCTCGCGAACAATGGACCGGCCTGAGCAGCAATTGACGATAACCAGGCCGTCCGCAGATCGGGATCAGAAATATCGCGTTGAGCCAGCTTGGCCAGACCATCAGCACCGGCGGGAGACTTGATCTCACCAAACGTGAATGCCAGTTGCCAGCGCACACGATAGGCTTCGTCATCTGTCATCGCCAGCAGTTTTTCTGCCAGCGCCGGCGCCTGATTCACAAATGCATCCGACAACTTGATGGCGTGTTCGCGAACGCCGGGGTGCTTGTCATTCAAGGCGACCAGGAGGACCTCCGGCGTCAACGCGTTCAATCCCGACAAACAATACAGGGCATGCAAACGCCCCAGGGGCTGCATTGAGGTCTGGACTAGTTTGACCAGCGGTTCAACGGCCGACTTGTCCTGCCGCTCCCAAATCAACCGTTGCGCGGTCTCTCGATTCCACGAGTTCAACGATTCGAGTTCCGCAACCAGCTCGACCGATGTCTTTCCGCCAAGCCTCGGTGGCGTGATACGCTTCATATTCGGGGATACGAACCGATAAATACGCCCCTTGTCATGGCCGCTCTGCAGATCCAGATGGGCCTTGATATCTTCCGGAATCGAAACCGGATGCTCGATCGTCTCGCGGTAGACATCCATAAAGTAGAGCGTGCCGTCGGGTGCATTCACAAAGTTCGCCGGTCGAAACCAGTTGTCGGTGGACGACAAAAACTCTTCCGTTTTGTCGGCTCGTACTGCTGTGAATGCAGCTCCCTTGGGAGTCAGGATCTTGCGATGCACCAAGTTACCACCCACATCACCGACGAAGGCATTGCCTCGAAACTCTTCCGGATAGGCACTCCCGCGATAGATCGTCACACCGGTCGCCGATGTAAAGAAGCCGGTAGGATAAAGTTCGGAAGGGGGTGCTCGCTTGGCAAATTCCGGATCGGCAGCACGACGGCGAGTTCTCACCAGACGCCACGGTTCGGGATTGCTTTTCCGAAACACCGGCCCTGCCCCACCTTCGACAGCGATGCTTCGAGTCACGCCGGGAACCGGCAGGTACGGGTTGCGCAACAAATAGTGATGCGGAAAGACAATCTCTTGAATGTGATCGCTGTTGCTCGACACAAACTGGTTGCCCCAGTCGTCGGTCGAATAACCAAATTGCGAGCCCCCCGACAGGGGCTCCAGTGTCTCCTTCACCGGATCGATCCGCAGGATCTGAGCCCCGTTCAAGACCAGCAGATTCTGCTCACGACGGGTTAACGTTCCGCCATTCATGCCACCGGCACAGTAGAGATGATTATCAAGCCCCCACTTCAGATTATTGAGGAGTGCCTGCACGTTCTGACGACTGAATCCCGAGAACACGATCTCGCGGATGTCGGCCACACCATCTCCGTCAGTATCTTTAAAATAGTAAATATGCGGGGCAGAAGTCACATAGACTCCCCCCTTGTAACAGGCAACCGATGTCACCCATTGCAGCTTGTCGGCAAACACGGTGCTCTTGTCGTACTTACCGTCCGCGTCGGTATCTTCCAGCAACCGCACCACGGCCGCGTCTTTCTTACCGAGTCCCTCCGGGCACTGCGGGCGCGGCTCGGGTGAATACGGATAATCGCGCATTTCGGCGACGTACATCCGCCCATTCTCATCAAAGCACGCATCGACCGGATCAAACACTTCTGGCTCGTGAGCCACCAGTTCGAGTGTGAACCCCTTGGCCAGCTTAAACGTGGACATGGTCTTGTCGAACGGGACACCGGGAATCCGGGGCAGTTCCTCGGCTAGAGACTTTTTGGCGGGTGTTGTGTCATCCGCATGCAGCAGTACAAATGACGAGCTGCCGCAAACCGCCAGGACGAGTAATAGAAACTCCCAGCGACACCCCAAAGACATCCCACGCATCGTTGTTCCTCGCCAAAGTGGACTTCTTCATGCCCTTCAATCGAAATTGTAGAGCGACCGCAGTGATGTCGAGCGCTCGGATCACAAGCTGTCATTTTAACGCCGCCTGCGAATCTTCTCCAGCATGCATCAAATACTGCTTGAGTGTTCAATCCCTCCGAGCCGGTTACTCACCTACGGTCAGTCCCAATATCGTGTGACCTGTATTTCCCATGCAATCTCAATACGATAAAGGCGCTGTTGCCCAGCCGGCTCGCCTGCCCCATCTATCTGAGGCAGACCCTTGTGTTGCATTTTCTTGAAAATATCCTCATCGGAGCAGTCTCATGAATCTCGAAGGGCGAACGGCGTTAGTGACAGGAGCCGGCCGAGGAATTGGTCGCGGGTGCGCAGTAGAACTGGCCCGGGCCGGCGCCGACATCGCCATTAACGACCGGCAACCGTCAGCGGATACGGATGCAGCGCTGGCCGAGATCCGAGCCTTGGGCCGCACTGCCATCCTGGTTGACGGGGATGCCTTCGACAGAACATCGTGTGAAGGGATCGTCGACCGGGCCATCGCCGGACTGGGCAAAGTCGATATCCTGGTCAGCAACCCGGCATATTCACGCCGCGGCGATTTTTTGAATTTCGATCCCGCCACATTCGAAAAGGTGCTCCAGGGCACGCTGGTCGCCGGCTTTCACATCAGCCAACTCGTCGCCCGCCATCTGGTCCAACGCAATCAAGGTGGCAAGATCGTCTTTATCTCCAGCGTCCATGCCCGCATCCCCTATGCCGGCAGCGTCGCCTACAATGCGGGAAAAAGTGGTCTCAATCATATGGCCCAGACCATCGCCGCCGAGCTGATTCGATATCGAATCAATGTGAACGTGATCGAGCCCGGATGGATCGATACTCCAGGTGAACATATCGCGTTTGGAGATGAAGCGATCCAGGCGGGTGCCGCCCTCCTGCCCTGGAAGCGCCTGGGAACTCCCGCCGATATCGGCCAGGCAGCAGCATTCCTGTGCTCGCCAGCAGCTGATTACATTACCGGAACTTCGTTACTCGTTGATGGCGGTTATGCCTTGCGCGCGGCGCTCCCAGCAGCCGAAGCGAAGACTCCGTAGTGCATCGCTGGATCGGATGCCCGACAGAGAGCACACTCGACGAAGTTGCGTATATTGCCTGGAATTTAAACCGAAATACGGCAATTGCACCTCGCAACTTGCTAGGTCGGAGTTTCCAGTACGACAGCGACACTGACCCCCGCTTCTACGCGCGGGAAGGTATGCAACACAATGATCAGCCCGCCATATAAAGCGGTAATGACTTCTGTTTTCTTGCCGAGAAGATCGACGACCGTACCCAGTCTGTCTCCCCGCTGAACGCGCTGTCCGAGCTTGACAGCGGGCTCAAAAAATCCGCCACAAGGGGCGGGGTGATTCAGCTGCATATGACCCGATCCGGGACGGCTGTCTTCCACAATCATCGGCGGCTCTGCGGGCTGCACGACGGGACCGGGAAGCATGCCGAACTCGGCCATAACATTCAGACAACCTTGCACGTAAGCGTCGACGCCAGCCGGATCAAATCGCCCGCCCCCCATATACTCTGCGTAGATCGCCGGGATATTTGCATCGCGTGCCACCGACAGCGAGCGGCCGTTCAGAGTCGGGTCGGTCCCCCAGATCAGCGGTAAACCAAACGCACGAGCCATGCGCCGATGCTTGTCCAGGATCTCCGGGTCACGATGCAGCACATAACCGCTCAACGGCAATACCGCCAGCCGCGTGCCACCAGTGTGCAGATCAATGTAGAGATCGGCAGTACGAATCAGCGCTGACAACTTGAATGCCGTCTGCTCGGTGACAGTCCCCGGGCTACGACCGGGACAGGTGCGCGCCAAGTCCAAGCCATCATCGGCAGTTCGCTGACCACGGCGAAATGCGGGCTCGTTGACGCACGGTACTAACGTTACGCGTCCCTTCAACTTCGCGGGATCAATTTCTGACATGAGCCGACGGGCTGCGGCCATCGGCTCGAACTCATCGCCATGCACCCCCCCCGTGACCAACAGGTGTAAGCCTTCCTGCTGTCCTACGATCGAAGTTGTCGCCATTTGCATGGAAGATTCACAGTCTAGATTGACGTTAATGGCTGCATTGTCCTGTTTGAAGTCACTCGTGTCTCATTCTCGCGAGCTGTAATTACCTGCCCGACGCGCACACGAATGTATCCCAGTTTGCTTTTCGAGTAACAGATCAGAATGGCGGGAGTTCAGGCTGCCTCTCGGGCGTTCGTATCCAGCCGCGCAGACTTTATCGAATCGCGTTCTATCTACTCGGTTTTGATTCAAAATTCGAGTGCGCGTCGGAGGGCGCAACAATAGAGAACGACACCGAATAAAAGTGCCTCTCCCCTGTCAGCCCCGCCCTCAAACACTTAAGTTACCTGAGTCTGCATGACAGCATTTCACGATTTTCAGCCGACATTACTTCGGTCGCGTCAAAGCGGCGAGATCACGCTTGGTTTGCTCGAGCCCATTCTTCACCCAGATCAGATCGCAACCGTACGTCGTCCAGAGTGCTCCGCGATTGAGTAGTTCTTGAACTCTGGCCGAAGTCCCCGCAACCGTCCCCCACGCCTTACCGTGCCGGTTGGCCGCCTTCTTCAAGACTTCGAGCGCTTCGTCGATTTTCGGATGCTGAAACTGCCCCGGAATGCCTGCCAGGATCGAAAAATCTGCGGGCCCCAGCATCAACACATCGACCCCTTCCACCGCTGCAATCTCGTCAGCATGTTCCAATGCCTTGGGGTCTTCAATCTGAATCACATTCCAGGTCTCGGCGTTCGATTTCTCAATGTATTCCCCCATGTTCATCATGCAGTACGGCATGTCAGGGTTACCTCCATCGAAACCGCGTGTGCCAAGCGGTGCGAACTTGCTCCAGCGGACCACTTCCCGAGCCTCGTCAGCGTTGTCGCACCGGGGATAGAGGATACCGTGCGCACCCGCCTCCAGCAAACGGGCCATCCGCATGAACTCGCCCTTGGCGGGACGGGCCATGATGTCCGCTGTTCCCACCCGAGCCGCCCGCATTAAGTTGGCAGCCGTCTCGACGCTGTAGCCATGATGCTCCAGATCCATCCAAATGAAGTCGACACCCACCAGGCTCGTCAATTCATAGACGGAGGGATCCGTCAAATGCAGCGCGACGCCGATCACGGGTTCTTTTTTGGCCAGCTTGTGCTTGACGATACTCGTTCGCATGTGAGAAGACTTTCGAGATTAGTAGCGTATTTCGACATTCTTATGACCGAGGCATCACGCGATTTCCAATCGCTGCCAACGGATGACGTGCAAGCAGTCTTCGACACACCAGAAGACGACCAACACATCGCCACCCGGCAACTGAACCAGACTGGGATAACCAAACTTCAATCCACTCAGTTCGTCGGAATTGCTGCGGATCCCCATCATTCCGGAAACGGTCCCCTGCCACAAACAGGATTCTTCCAGATTGATCCACTCGTCGCCATCAATCCGCACCAGATTAGCCCACAATCCGGGTTTGTCCAGCCGACGGTAGATGCAAAGCAGACGACCATCTGACAAAGTCAACAATTTCGCGGTCTCGCCTCGGATTCCGTTTTCGCGCGGGGCCGAGAATGACTGCCCATCCTGTGAGATCGCATAGCGGTTCGGCAAGCTCTTTCCGGACGACTCTTCAAAGGACCAAACCACTGCAACCAGGCGGCCATCAGGCAGTTGGGTCAATCCTTGTTCCCATGACAGGACACCGCGATCCGTCTGATCAATCACGCGCAGGTATTCGGGCCAGGTCACGCCCCGATCATGCGACACCAACGCAATCGCCTGCATTCCATGCGGCGCGTTCCCGTTCCAATCTTTCCACGTTGATGTCGGAAAGAGCCATCGGCCGTCGGCCAGTTGCACGATCCGATGGCACATCTCGAACGCGGGTCCCACCAGGGGCGGCGTAACGATTTGCGGGCCCGTCCAAGTTCTCCCTAAGTCATCACTGCGCAGGAGAAACATGTCCGACTCGACATAACCCAGATTCGCTCGATTGATCAGTCCCTCTTCGGGGTCGTCGCGATACGCGCGGATCCCCATCCCCACCAGGCTGCCATCACCAACCTGACCGATTCGCACCGTATGTGTGGTTGGCCGAGTCACCGGGTCGCGAAACAACGGCATTGGTACGGACCACGATCTACCACCATCCGCTGACCGTGAAATGCAAGTGTGATAATCGAAACTCTCGACGCCTTGCCCCAGATCAAACGTCGACACCAATTCCCCACTAGACAGGCACACCAGCGACGGGTGCCAGGCATGGATGGACCGGAGGTGCGGCTTAGGATTGCGATAGACGTTTCCCGCTGCGACTGACTTGATCATTCCACCCTCGCTCCGCATCTGTGATTCGCTTACTGATCCGCCGCCATCCGCGCCTGCGCGACCTTGTCTCGCAGCGCCGCCATCAGGATCCAGGTCGGCTCACCAATACAGATGAATCTCCAGCCATCCTGAACCAGGGCCGTGGCATTGCTGCCGATCATCCATGTCGCTTTGCCAACTGCGTCGCCGGCCGCACGAATCGTCATCAACGCTTCACGCAGAACTGGAGATGTCATCTCACCGCAGACTCCCAGTTCGGCCGACAGATCATACGGTCCAATGGCCATCGCCGTGGTCAGTTCGTGACCGGCGATGGCCGCCAGATTCTGCATTCCGACGCGCGTTTCGATCTGCGGCAGAACAATGAACTGATCCTCAAACTCGCTCCGCCAGGTCGCTGCAGAAAAATCGCGAATCCAGCGATTTCCCAAGCCTCCGGGCCTCCGGCGACCACGCGGGGGCATCAATAACGCATCGCGTACGACATCCAGTTCGGCTGCCGTATCGACCGAGGCCAGCAGCAGACCGCAAGGCCCCAAGTCGGCGGCTAAACGGATCGTGGCATAGTCGTTGGATCGCGGCCGGATCAAGATTGGCAACCCGGCACGCCGCCCCGTTGCGCAGACTTCGCCCACCAGATCTGTTGCCGCAGCTCCGTGTTCCATATCGACGATCAGGTAGTCCACTTCCGACCGCTGGGCAATCTCCACGAGATCTGTCCAGAGATGGTCGGTGACGAGCAATCCCGTCGTGAGTTCCCGCTTGCCGATTTTCTCCCGTAAACGAATGGCCGGGTCCATGAAAATTCCTTCGAACGACTCACAACCAGCACTCGGCCATGAACATCGATAACGCCGCACTCTCCAGCTTTCAGGCAGTCATCCGAACTGCCCCCAAAGTCAGGCGATTTCGACCTCGAGGTGCTTTATTTGAAGTGATACTTGGCAGTCCAGGTTCGAGAGCGCAATCCCGTCCGCACGATCCTCAGAGTACCAATCTGCCGGTCCGCAGGTAAAGTGCTGCGTCGAGATTGGCGGCAGAAGTGCAATCCGCGACCATCCGCGATATGCTCTGCGTGTCCGGAGTCGCCGCTCAATTGAAAAGTGAAGTAGACCACGTCTTTGATCGCTTTTTCTTCTACCTAGAGGAGCAGGTTATGACCGTCGGGATCGGGATGATTGGCAGCGGATTCATGGGATTGACCTACTCTGAGGCAATCTCCAAGCACGTTCGCGGTGCGAAGCTGGTCGCGGTCGCCGGGGGCAAGCGTGCCGGCGAACTGGCTGGCGAATATGGCGTCTGGGCCGCTCCATCGATCGAAGCTCTGCTCGCCCGCGAAGATATTCAAGCGGTCGTTCTGGCCACCCCTGATCAGGACCGGCGCGATTTGACCGTCGCCGCTGCTGCCGCTGGGAAACACGTCCTCGCTGAAAAACCAATGGCCCCGACCATCGCAGATTGCGACGTCATGATCGCGGCCTGCGAAAAGGCCGGCGTCAATCTGGCCGTGGTGAAAACAGAACGCTACCGCAAGCTGACCAAGCGCTGCAAGCAGATCATTGACGAGGGAGGGATCGGACCAATCCGGATGCTCCGCACGGTATCGGCATTTCCGATCACCTTGTCCCGCGAGCTCTTTCAATCCCGCCCCTGGATGTCAGATCCCGCGGGTGGAGGCCTGTTTATGGGAATGGCCACACACAATACCGACTTCCTGAGGTGGTTGACGGGAGCGAACGCCGTAAAAGTGTTCGCTCAGGTGACGACCTTCAGCGATCTGCCTGCGACGGCGCAAAGTGTGATGGCCCAGATCGTCTTCGACAACGGGGTCATGGCCCATATGTGGATTACTACGGAATTGCCGCCACCGAGTATCCCTTCCAGCGAAGTTCGTTTTCAAATCGTCGGACGCGACGCGATGCTTGATCTGGAGAACTTTGAATTCCTGGACCTCGGTAAGGGAGACAAGTGGGAACGGATCGAAACGCCCGAGCGATTCGACTATCTCAAGGAACCGAAATCCCCCATTCGACTGTATCCGCACATCGGAGTCGTACAGGAATTTGTCGACAGTATCATCGAAAAGCGAGCGCCGAAAGTCGGCGGTGCCGAGGGTCGCGCAGCCGTCGAGATCTGCGAGGCTTGCCTGATATCAGCCCGAACTGGTCAGGCAGTTGATTTGCCTTTGCCTCCGACAAAGTAGCGAGCTAGTTGCAGGTGTACTTGAAGTACTGCGTACTGCCGAAAAACTCAAATAAGTAAGTGAGCCCAGGCGTCATAAACGCCCGGATTCTGCCTTGCGTTCAATCGCTCCCACGGTGATTGCTGCTCGAAACCACACAAACTCAAACCAGAGTCACGGAGACCCACCCCATCGTGGCCGAAATCTCTCAGGTCGCCCTGCATCCACTGACGGTGGCCCAGCAGACGCGAAACGTCTTCGTGTTTTCGACCTGCACCTGCCTGCAATACCTGGCGGCGCCCGTGCTGTACGTGGGGATGACTCAAGCGGCACTCTGCAAAAAGGTCGGAGCTTCGCCGACTGTCTCTAATCTGCCTGAAATGGCATTCTTTGTGATGACGATGATGCCAGTCCTGCTCGCCTGGTGGCTGCCGGGAGTGGCCTATCTCAAACGCATTATGGCAACCTGCTACTTCGCAGCCGGAGCAGCTCTCGCACTCGTATGTCTCGCGCTGATCTCCGATGTTTCAGACGAACTTAAGATTGCTACGGTCGTGTTGCAAGGTGCCGTCAGTGGCGCCGCCATGCCCACGGCGATCGCCCTGCTGTGGGAAGCGATCGGACGCGGCGTTTCAGAATCGCGCCGCGGACTCGCCCTCGGGCTGGCATTCGGTCTGGGGCCGTTCCTCGCGTTCGGCGCATCACTGCTGGCTCAACAACTTCTGAACGGCACCTTGTGGGGCCTGAGATCGGCGCCGCTCCCGGCACCGTGGAACTTTGTGGCCGTTTTCGGCTGGGGAGTCCCTTTGATGTTCGCAGCGGCCATATTGTCGCCGATGGTGATCATTCCCCCTACCACCGAGCCCTCCACTCGCGAACCTTTTTTCCGGGGCTTATGGGAATTTCTGACAACACCGTTGCTCGCTAAGGCCACGATCGTCACGATCCTGCTGTACGTCGGCAATACCATTACCGCCAACATGAACTTGTATACTGAGTTTGTACTGGGCGCCGATCCGGAAGATTATGTGGGATACCAGAATGCGACGCGTTTTTTCTGCAAAGGAGTCGCCGGTTTGTTCCTCGGCTGGGTCCTGGCCAAGTCCAACCCCCGGGCCGGCATTCTGATCACCGGGCTCATTTTTGTGGCCTCACAAATCTGGGCAATCTTCGTCCCGGGTATCGCTTATCTCTTCGCATTTGGGCTGTATGGTGCTGGCGAACTGGTCGGTGTTTATGCCCCCAACTACCTGCTGTCGGCCTCTTCGCCCCGCCGGCTGCGTCAAAACATGGCCTATGTCACCATGATGATGTTGCCGGCGGCCCCGGCTGGATACCTGTTCGGAGCGATTGCCACAAACGACTCGCTCGGCGCGGCCGCTGGTTTTCGACTGAGCTTTATCGTCTGTGCCGGTATTCTAATTTTTGGCCTGATTCTCGGAGTGGTGCTGCTACCCAAGCGCCCGGTTCCTGATGTTGTAACGGAATAATTGAAATGTTTGATCATCACGTTGTCGTGATTGGTGTCGGTTCCATCGGTGAACGCCATACGCGTTGCTTTCAAGCCACAGGCCGCGCTGCGGTCTCGATTGTCGAATCCAAGACCACACTGGCTGAGGACGTTTCGCGACGTTATGGCTTACCAGCTTATGGTGATATCGACGCCGCGATCGCTCAGAAGCCGACGGCCGCCGTCATTGCCACGCCCGCGCCCCTGCATGTCTCACAAGCCATTAAGCTGATTGAGGCGGGTGTCCATGTGCTGATTGAAAAACCGCTGTCGATTTCGATCGACGGTGTGGACCGCTTGCGGAAGCTCGCCACAGAACGCGGTACGACCGTCGGTGTCGCTTACGTCTTGCGTTCGTACGCCGTAATGGCAGCCATGCGAGAAGCCTTGCGGTCGGGGCGATTTGGCACACCTCGCCAGATCACGACCGTTTGTGGCCAGCATTTTCCCACCTATCGGCCCGCCTATCGCGAGATTTACTACGCCAATCGTGCCGCCGGCGGCGGGGCCATTCAGGATGCCCTGACACACATGGTCAATCTCGGCGAATGGCTGGTCGGTCCCGTCGAGCGACTCGTCGCCGACGCTGATCATCTTGTCCTGCCCGGTGTAGAAGTCGAAGACACCGTCCATCTGGTGACTCGCCAGGGATCAGTCATGGGCAGCTATTCACTCAATCAACATCAGGCTCCGAACGAAACCATCATCAGCGTGAATTGCGACCAGGGCACAGTCCGTTGCGAACTGCACAACAATCGCTGGCTGTGGATGGCCAAACCGGGCGACGCCTGGCAAGAAGAGCCCTTCGGAGCAGCCGAACGCGATGCTGCCTTTATCGCCCAGGCCAATTCATTTCTCGATGCCGTCGAAGGGAAGAGCCCCGTTCTCTGTCCGCTCGACGAAGGAATTCAAACCCTGAAAGTCAACTTGGCGACGCTCGAAAGTGTTGAGCGAAAATGCTGGGTAAGCATCGCTTAACTTGAAACACGAAGGGTTCTGCTCGATCAGTTACCCATTTATTTCTCGGTTCCAGCGGCGGTCAGAACTTGCAATCCAGCTGATAACCAGCGGGTTACCGTATAATCATTTGTCTCCTAATGTGTCGAGTATCACCAAAACATCATGTCAGAGCCTACCGTCCAGCAGTTATTTGATCTGACGGGCAAGCGTGCCCTGATTACCGGCTCCACGGGTTACCTGGGGAGCGCGATGTCACGCGCCCTCGCCGAGGCGGGCGCCAGTGTCATCGCGACCAGTCGTGAACTCAACAAGGCCCAGGCTGCGGCCGGAGCATTGCCTAGTCCAGGTGGTGCCAAGCATTTCGCCGCAGCACTGGATCAAATGACGCCCGACCTTCTGGACGAGCAGTTCGCCCGGATCGTCGACCAGACAGGTCCGATCGATATCCTGATCAATAACGGACATGCCGCCGAGCCGGCCGATTGGACCAACATCACCGCCGAACAATTCAGCACGCAGCTGACGAACTCCACGGGCTACTTCATTCTGGCCCGGCTGCTGCGAAACCATGCCGTCGAACGCCAGAGCCCCGCCAGCATCGTCATGCTGGGTTCGATGTACGGCGTCGTAGGTTCGTACCCGGATGCGTACGAAGGGGTCTGTGCAGCCAGTTCGGTGGCCTACCACGCCTTGAAGGGTGGCATCGTCCATATGACTCGCCATCTGGGAGTTTATTGGGCGAAGGATAAAGTGCGCGTGAACTGCCTCAGCCCGGGGCCCTTTCCTCCCGAGCGAATCTCACCGACATTGGTCGAACGGTTGAGCAGCAAAAGCCCGATGGGGCGGATGGGCATCCCAAGTGAGCTGAAGGGTTCCGTCGTGTTCCTGGCAAGTAACGCCAGCAGCTACATGACCGGCCAGAACCTGATTATTGATGGCGGCTGGACCGCCTGGTAATGCTTTGAGACAGCGTCAGGGGATTCATATTCGAGCGTCCCGCATCAGCCAGACACTCGAATATGACTTCCGTACCAGACCCCTTCAGCTACGTTATGCCCCTGCAGTGCGTCGCTTGGCACTCGCACGCATCTGGCCTTCAATGTCGAGGCCCACGAGTTCGCTCCATGCGGCCATCAACTTCTTCCAGACCGGCCCGGGACGTCCGTCGCCGATTGGCAACCCATTGATCTTCGTCACCGGCATCAGGCAATACGGAGTTGTCGCGGTAAAGGCTTCGTCCGCATTGATGACGTTATGAACCTGGATGTCTTTGACGACGAATGGAATTCCCAGCTTCTCTGCCAGTTCAATCACGGTTTGACGACTGAGTCCCGGCAGAGTGTTGGTCAGCGACGGAGAAACAATCTTTCCCTGCTCGACAATCAAAAAGTTGGCGCCACCGGTTTCGGTCACATTCCCGGCCAAGTCCAGCAACAGTGCCGACGCATCGGGATCAACCAGCTGTGCCTCTTTATCAGCCAGGTAATAGTGCATGCGGCTGCGATACTTCATTTTCGGATCGTAGCACTGCGGGGGAACGTGACGAATCGAAGGCGTCACCAGATGGATGCCGGTATCGAGCTTAGATGCCCATAATTCGAATGGCATCGGGAAGGTGTGCGCACAGACGGTCGGTGTCAGACGCGCCGCCCGCCCGGCTGAGCCCGCATAGACGGGAAATTCGCCCGCCGTCACGAAATGAATTAATCCCAACTCGTCTTCGGGATCAATCAGCTTCGCGTTATTAGCGACCAGTTCGCGCGAGATGCTTGCCAACTCGTCCTTGGTCATGCCAATGTCCATTCGCGTGTACTTCAGCGAACGAAACAGGCGATCCATATGTTCGTCCAGCCGATAGGGAACCTTGTTGAAGGTCCGCGTCATCTCCGTGACGGTGGCTCCCAGCACGATCCCCGCATCGAAAATCGCCAGATGTGCCTGCGACGCCGGCACCAGTTTTCCCCGCAAATAGACGAGAGGCTCAGTCATAGTTACTCGGCTTCCAGTTCCTTCTTAAGTGGTCGATATCCGTATTCATTGAGGACCGCGATGACACCGCGATCGCTGTTACTCCGGGCCACGGCCCCCAATGCGTTCAGGGCCGAGTGGAGCGATTCGACTGCTTTCTCCAGTTCGGCGGCATGCGTCTCCATGTCGCCCTTCGCTTTGGCAATTCCTGCTTTACGAACGGCGATCAGGCACCCCAGGTATTCACCGCCAAATTCGAACCGCCGTGCGAGATAGAGGCTGAACTCACGATTGCCTTCCCGTGCCCGAGTATTCACGCGGTACATCTCATTCATCGCAGAATAGTACAAATCCTGGGCCTTGCCCCACCACTCAGGAACCGGTTCGCTGCTGGCATAATGCTTCATCACCATATTCGGAACGGGGAAGCTAAAACCAATATCGTGCTGATCGATCAGTGCGGTTGCCTGCTCGACTTGTTCGAAGGCTTTCATCGCCCGGACTGCCGAGGCCTCGCCAAGCGTCGGTATCAGCATATCGGTTAAGACCTGTTGCGAGGTCAGATCGGATTGAAAACTCGCCCGGCTCAAATAGTAGGCACTGAAATCGAGATCGCCAACAATCCAATATCGAGTCGAGAACCCCTCCCAGCCGTCTGTCCGAAGTTCGTCAACGAGATGCTTCATGGAGGAATAGGACATCTGCGGCAGCACGCCCACATTGTCATCAGCGAGGGTCAGGATCAAGCTGCTGGGAACGGACTTGGCAGGCACAGTCTTCAACAGGTCTCGATTCTCAGCCACGCGCCGCGCCGTGTAGTCCACAAAATGCAGCGCACCAGTTCCAGGCGGCAAGACTTTATCGAGTACCGGAAACAGGGCTGGGTCGATCTCTTTAACAATGAATTTCACCGTGCGGCCGTCAGGCAGACGCCCCAGTTCTTTGTCGGACAGTAAACGATTGAAGAACTCCAACGCCGTAATATTCCCGCGCAGCGACTGCACGCCGCGGTCGCCAGAAGCCGTAATCTTGCGATCCTTCGCCGCAGCAGTCAACTTTTCCAGGCTGGTGAATTTACTGAGTCCACTGCGGGCATCAAGTTCTTTCCATGCCTCTTCCGCGTGTTCCCCCCATTCGGGGAACTCGGGCAACGAAAGATACATCGCATCGACATCGGGATAGGTTTTCAGATAGGCCCGAATCTGCGTCTTGACCAAGTCCATCAAGACCGCGTCGCTTGTCCGCTGCGCAGCCCCGGGACCAATTGTCAATTTTTCGAGTCCCGTCAAAACCTTGGATCCCGGCAGGACCGCTGCGAACTCACGAGTGAATTCCAGGGGCGAGATCGCCAGGCCGGTACTCATTCCTAACTTACGAGCAGCCGCAATGACGCCGCGCGCTTGCTGGGTGGCCGCCGTGACTCGTTCGGCATAGGACTTCTTGCCCGCCAGGTCAGGATTTTCAAAAAACTTCGCCCCATGGAATACAGCACGCCCAGCGGTATCCCCGTCGACAGGATACTGATATCCAAACCACGAAATCCCGGTTTGTTTGTGGACCCCTTTGAATTCAAAATCGACATACGCCTGCCACGGATAGAAGGCCAGCATCAGTCGGTTGAACTTGAGTTTCGCCAACTGTTTGACGATCTGCTCGTGCTCGGCCAAGCCCCATGATTCCGGTCCGATCGGAAAGTCGTTGATCGTTCGCCAGGTGCGAACGCGTAACGCGGGTTCGAGAACGACGTCGATTCCGTCCAGTTTCAACTCCACAGGCTCTGCGGGATACATGTCTCCATAGAGCGCATAACGGATGCCGAAGTGGTGCCCCAACTCGTAAACGGCCCAGAGGGTCGCCACCGGTGAGCCACCGCCGGCCACGATGGCTTTGCGGTTTCCGAGCTGAATGCTGCGAATCACGTGCCCCTGATCGGTGAGTTTTGGCCAGGTTGCACCGAGCGACTGGAGTGCCGAATTTGATGTGGGGCTGCCAATCACGATCAACGGATCTGAGCCCGCGGTGACCTGATCGCTGATGTTGACGTCGGCATCGAACAACTTCTTAAACTGAACGGCGACTTCGGAGGCTGCGAAGCGTTCCAGCTCAGAAGCTTTGCTCCCCACAACGACGTCGACGCGCGGGCCAGCGGTTGCTTGCTCCGCAAACAACAGGCCTGCCGCGACGAGTACCAGCCAGCAACTGAGAATACGCATGCTTACTTCGCCTCCTCGGAAACGCAGTAGAGGTGTTCGCGGGTGCGAATAAAGATCCGACCATCGGCAATCGCGGGTGTCGCCACGCACGATTCGCCCATGTCATTCTTAGCCAGGACATTGAGCTTCGGTCCCTGCTCCAGCACGACTACGAAGCCATTCTCTCCGACGACATAAATCTTGCCGTCACCAGCGACTGGCGACGCATAGTAATCGCCAATATTCTTAATGCGGGCCATTTCCCAGTTCGCCTTACCTGTTTTAACGTTGTACGAACTGGATAAGCCCCCCTTTTTTACGATAAACAGCTCATCACCAATCACCAGCGGCGAGACTAGATTCGAGGCCGGGATCTTCAGCTTGTAATTATTCAACCACAGCACGTTCGTGGCAGTAACGTTGCCGGTTCCGCCCCCTTTGACCGCCTGAATATTCGCACCACCGCCAACCTGGTTCTGGCTCGATTGAAAGGCAGTGTCGAGCTCGTCGCCTTCGATCACCCCGTTGTGATCTTTATCGGAGAGATCAAACCGCTTCCAGAATTCCTTCGGCAATTCAGATCGTTCCATCTTGCCGTTCTGGTCGGTATCCAGCCACTCCAGCAAGGCGTACTTCAAAGTTCGCTTTTCGTCCCCGTAGCTCTGGTTGGCCAGGTAGATCACGCCATCTCGCACAACGGGTGACGTCATGATCGTGCGCAGCAAGGTGTTGCAGGTCCAGCGTTCCTTTCCAGTCTCGGGGTCATAGCCCTTGAGCATGCCGGTGCCAGCCACGACGAGGTCCGTTTGCCCGTTGGCTTCGCAGATGACGGGAATGGCATAACCGCCCAGCATTTCCGGACGCTCGGTCTTCCAACGTTCGGCCCCCGTCGCCGCATCAAACGCATACAGCACCGGATTGAGGTCGTCATCTTGATTGAAGTAGACCATGTTGCCATAGACGATCGGTGACGACGCAGCCCCCCAGTCCATCAGGTAGGCGGGTTGCGGAACCGGTTTCTGCCAGACCGTTTTGCCATCCGCCACATCCAGAGCTAACATCCCCAAAGTGCTGAAATAAACATACACCCGGTTACCATCTGTGGCCGGTGTGGACGAGGCTGGACTATTCGGCGGCGTAATGCGCGGTAACTTGCCGGTATCAAACTCACTTTTCCACAGCGGCTTGCCAGTGCCAGCTTCGAAGCACAGCACACCGAATTTCTCCGGCGCGGTCATGGCCGTCACGAACACCCGGCCGCTGGCGACGATGGGACAGGCCACGCTGTCGCCCAGCTTAACCGACCATTTCACCTTGTCGGTTGTGGAGAACTCCACGGGTAAGGGATATTTTCCGGGCGCCACCCCACTGGCATTGGGCCCCCGAAACTGCCGCCAGTCTTCGGCCGGCAACTGACCAGGGAGCATAAGCCCGGCCCAGGCCAAGGCCCAGAAGGCCTGAAAGAGATGAGATCGATGAAGTCGGCTTCCAAGCATATTGGTATCCCTGTATGAGAAATTCGAGCGCCGGGCAGACTGGTCATCCTAATCTGAGTCAGAATACATACAACTAGGTCGCGTCACTGCATTCAACTCACTGTCACCTGGATTGCACTCTACTGGACACCGAACGCGGCTCAAACTTCGCGTGCATGACACACGGGATTAAAGCACGAGCCACGGCAGACTCAATCCGCGCCAGCGGCAATTTTGGGCTGTTCCGGTCCTTTGACAATTGAGTACCAGGTGTAAGCATGACCTGCATGAGGCCCCCCCCGTTCGACCAGGAAACTCAATACGAAGGCCGTCGTGATCGAGGTCAGCCATGGCACGCAAATCGCCAGGAACGGCGTCGGATCACGTTCGGTGTTGAAGACGCTCTTGAAGAACCAGCTCCAGATGACTGAGACGACCAAGCCCAGCAAGGCGGCCACGACCGCGGACCTGGCGGTGCATCGCGGCAGGAACATGCCGATAAAGAACAACGATGAGAGAGGACCGACAAACATGTTGAAGAACTTCGGCATCATGTCGATCAGCGTCAGGCCCCCCGTCAATTGCTGTTGCGCCACAAAATAGGCATTTACGGTGACCAGCGCCGTGATGACAATCGTCAGCAGGCGGGCAAACGTAAGTTCGGTGAGAATCCGCGGACGCCCCTGCCGTAGACGCGGAACGACATCATTGGTCACGACCGCGGTGATCGAATTGACGCCAGATTCCAGGGTCTGCATCGCATCGCAAATGAACGCGGCAATGATCAGCCCGGCACAGCCGACGGGCAACTGGTGTCCTAAGAAGTGCGGAAACAGCTTGTCCGCCGATTTGGTGGGAGTCCAATCAACGGGAAGCAGCCCATCGTGCCGCAGATAGAACGCCAGCAAGGCCAGTCCCGCAGTGCCCAGCAACATCGCCATCGTCAAGTCGACCGCCACGTTGATCAGGAAGCTGCGACGAGCCGACTTCTGAGATGCGGTCGAGAAATACCGCTGCAGAACAACCTGATCTGATCCGTGAGTACAAATATTCCAGAAGAAGTTTCCAATCACCATCCACACGACGGTGTTTCGGACGGTTACGTCCCAGCTGAATATGGGGACATTCACATGCTTGGGAGCATGCTGGGCCGCTGTCTTCCACCAATCTACGGGACCCGTTTGATCGACAATGATGACATAAAAAATCACCATCAGGACCCCGGCCAGCAGCAACAGGCATTGCAGCACGTCTGTCCAGATCATGGCCTGAATCCCCCCTACCGAGGTGTAGACGGCTGCTGCGATTCCAATGGCTGCGATCCACCAGAAGATATCCTGTCCCGGCAAAAACTGAAGATCGTCCCCTTTCACGCGGTCCAGGGCCATTGATGCGGCAAACACCACCATGCTCATCCAGCCCAGACGCAGCAGGACAAATAGCGTCGCCCCCAACAAACGGACTCCGTAGTTGAAACGACGTTCCAGATACTCATAGGCGCTCGTGACTCGCAAGCGCATGAAGAAGGGAATCCACAGGAAGAAAATGACCGTCATGCTGAAGGGAACGGCCAGATAGCCGAAAAAAAATCCGACTCCATGCATAATCACTTCACCCGGCGTCCCCAGGTACGACAATGTCGAGAACAGGGTGGCGAGAATACTCAAACCCACCGCAAACCAGGGCATGCGCCGACCGCCAACGAAGAAGTCGTCCGTCGTTTCCTGCTTGCGCCCGAACCAGACTGCAATGCCAAATGTCGATAGCATGTACAGGACAATGACGGCGTAGTCGAGCATTCCGAGCCCGCCATCGGTCGTCAGAGAGGTTTCGGGCGTCATGGAGCCTCCTGGTGGATGAGATGACCGATCATGTTCCGCGAGCACGCGACGCACAACCTTAATGTCCGCCAGCCGGCAGAATGTCGCCGCCATTGAAACATGATACCGGCATCCTTTGCAAGTCGGTTGATGCGTTCCAGCGCAGGTCAGCGATATTTCAAACGAGAAAACCGGAAAGTCGATGTGATTCGACTGCAGAATTTCGGTCCAATGAGCCCCCAGATGCGAGCGATTTTTCCATTCCACAGGCCTCACTGAAGTCCTGCGGAACCTGCCGTCAAGCAGAGCGAAATTGGCATCCGGGATTGGAATCTGACACGCGAGACGACATAATCACCGATCCGCAGTCGCTCGCTATCGATCCCGATAATGGTCGATAAGCATAAGCGGACCAGGCTACGCAGTCACGACAGACTGCGAATTGGTACGATCCATTTAAATTGATTTCGATGTTCGCCCCGCGGCGAAACTTTTCACCACTTTCCATTAGCCCCACACTACAGATTTATGCTCAACAAGATCAGCAGCCGCATCACTCAACCCAAATCCCAGGGCGCCTCGCAGGCCATGTTGTACGGCACGGGAATGACTGCCGAAGACATGAACAAGCCGCAGATCGGCATTGCCAGCGTCTGGTACGACGGCAACACCTGCAACATGCACCTGAATAAGCTCTCCGACAAGGTGAAAGAGGGTGTCGTCGCGGCGGGCATGGTGGGCATGCGGTTCAATACCATCGGGGTGAGCGATGGCATTTCGATGGGCACTGACGGGATGTCATTTTCCCTGCAATCGCGAGATCTGATTGCCGACAGCATCGAAACGGTGATGTCAGCCCAATGGTATGACGCGAACATCTCCATCCCGGGCTGCGACAAGAACATGCCCGGTTGCCTGATCGCCATGGGGCGGCTGAATCGCCCTTCGATCATGGTCTACGGCGGCACCATTCGTCCCGGTTGCACCCCCCGGCATCCCAAGCTGGACATCGTCTCGGCATTCCAGGCCTACGGCGAATACATCACCGGCAAGATCACTGAGGACGATCGGGCCGACATCATCCGTTGCAGCATCCCCGGCGCTGGTGCCTGCGGTGGTATGTATACGGCGAATACGATGTCATCCGCGATCGAAGCCCTGGGCATGTCGCTGCCATACAGTTCATCGATTCCGGCCGAGGACCCGCTCAAGCTGGGCGAATGCATGGCCGCCGGCAAGGCGATTCTGAAGCTGCTGGAACTCGATTTGAAGCCGCGAGACATCATGACTCGGGCCGCTTTCGAGAACGCGATGGTCGTGATCATGGCGACCGGCGGTTCAACCAATGCCGTGCTGCACCTGATCGCCATGGCCCGCTCGGTCAATGTCCCCCTGACCATTGACGACTTCCAGAAGGTCAGCGACCGCGTCCCCTTGATCGGCGATCTGAAGCCGTCGGGCAAGTACGTGATGGAAGATCTCCACAACGTCGGCGGTACCCCGGCTTTGATGAAGTACCTGCTCGAAAAGGGCTTCCTCGACGGCAGCTGCATGACGGTCACCGGCAAGACGGTCGCCGAAAATCTGAAGGACGTGCCGGGACTGGCGGCCGGACAGCGAGTGATCGTACCGATCGAAACCCCGATCAAAGAGACCGGCCACTTGCGGATCATGCGCGGCAACTTCTGCCCCGATGGCGCCGTGGCCAAAATTACCGGCAAAGAAGGCCTGATCTTCAAGGGGGTCGCCCGGTGCTTCGACAGCGAAGAAGACATGCTGCACGGTCTGGAGCAAGGCAAGATCCAGAAGGGCGATGTCATTATCATTCGGTACGAAGGCCCCAAGGGCGGACCGGGCATGCCCGAGATGCTCACCCCGACGTCGGCCATCATGGGCGCCGGACTGGGTGAATACGTCGCGTTGATCACCGACGGTCGCTTCTCCGGTGGCTCGCACGGCTTCCTGGTCGGTCACGTCACTCCGGAAGCTCAAGAGGGTGGCCCGATCGCTCTCGTGCAGGACGGCGATCAGATCACGATCGATGCCGAGACGAATCAGATTGTCATCGCGTTGACCGAACAGGAACTCGCGACACGCAAAGCGGCTTGGAAGCGCCCCGCATACAAGGCGACGCGGGGCACGCTTTACAAATACATCAAGACCGTGAAAAGCGCCAGCGAAGGCTGCGTCACCGACGAATAAGCTCCTGCGAACACTCTATTTAAAAGAACCTCAGGCGAGCCGGGCAGAAGATGCCACCCGGCTCGCCTGTTATTTTAGGTACAGAACGCCTGCGACATGCCGAACCAGCTTTGACCGGCTCACATCACCCGAGATTGGTAGGCCACTCGTAGACCTGCTATCCTGAGTGCTCTTCGCCAGCTTCCGTTCAAATCTGACCGCATCGACCTGGTCGTGTGAGTCATCCTGAAATCTGTAAGTCCGCAACATAAGGGATTGCCATGCGTGGACTGTTAACTGCCGGCCTGTTGGTGGGTGTAATTCTGACAGCAAACTGCCACCAGGCAATGGCCCAAGCGGTCCCGGCCGCGGCCGAGTGGCCTCAATTCCTGGGACCCCAGCGGAACGGAATTTCGGCGGAAACTGGCTTGTTGCAAGCCTGGCCCGCAGCCGGCCCTAAAGAGCTCTGGCGCACAACGGGTGGCCCCGGGATGTCGGGACTGGCGATCAGCCGCGGACACGTCATCACTCTGGTGCACCGCGCCGGCAAGCAATCGGTGATCTCTGTGGATGCCAGTATCGGCAAGCCACAATGGGAGTCCGTAGTGGCCCCTGAATATCATAATGGCATGGGAAACGGGCCCCGGGCCACCCCCACGATCTCGGGCGACCAGGTATTCATTTTCACCGGCGAAGGAATTCTGGCCGCGTTGAACTTGAGTGACGGCAAACTTGTCTGGTCACACAATGTCGTTAAGGATCTGGACGGTGAAATTGCCGAATATGGCATGGCTTCATCGCCATTGGTTGTTGGCAAGCAAGTCATCGTAACCGCCGGAGCCCCCCAAGCGGCCGTTGTGGCCTACGACACCAGTTCGGGGAAGCTGGCGTGGAAAATCGAGGACGGAGCTGCGGGGTACTCATCACCTGCTCTCCTGAATATTGGCGGAACCCCGCAGATCGTGGCATCCACCGGTGGTGCAGTCTTCGGGATCGCACCGGAACGGGGATCGCTGCTATGGAAGTACCCGTTCGAAACGAACTACAACTGCAACATCGCAACTCCTCTGGCAGTGAAGAACAATGTCTTTATCTCCGCGGGTGAAAATCATGGCAGCGTCCTGCTGGCACTGGAACCCCAGGGCGATCAGTTTAAAGCCAATGAGGTCTGGTCATCACTCGGCACCAAGAGTGTGCTGCGTAACGAATGGCAGACATCAATCCTGCACGACGGCCATCTGTACGGCTTTGATAACGTAGGCGCTGCCGGCCCCGTCACGCATCTGACGTGCATCAACGCAGAAACCGGCGTTCGAGTCTGGCAGAAGCTGCGGTTCGGCAAGGGCAACATGATCGCCGCAGATGGCAACCTCTTCGCTACGACGATGAATGGCGAACTCGTAATGATCCGACTGTCATCCAAAGGCTATGACGAACTGGGCCGCTCAACAGTCATGGGTTCCACCCGGCAGGCCCCTGCCCTGGCGAATGGAAAGCTTTACTTGCGCGACGAAAAAGAAATCATCTGCCTGGATGTGCGACAACCATAAGGCAGTCATCGGGGTGAATGCGATGTGTTGTCGTAGATCGGCAGGTTGGCGACCGCCCCCGATCCGGGTCATTTCCCGAGTTGCTTCACCAGCCACTCGATCGCATATTGCTCCGCATCCGGATTCACGGCGTGACCTGTATCAGGCTGCAGCCGAAATTCGAACTGCTGGGTTGCGCCGGCCGCCTGATAGGCAGCACGAGCCGCCTCCACACACAATTTCAGGCCCGGCAAGGGGCTCCGGTCGTCGCGTTCTCCGTTGATCACCAGCAAGGGGCGCGGAGCAATCAGGGGCAGCATCACCTGCCCGTCGAACTCCTGATGCACACCGGGCACAACCCGTTCGTAGAATCGCCGCACAAATGCCGCATTGATGGACTGCACTCCAGCATCACGTGCCGCTCCATCGACAGCCGATTGAATCGTTCCGATACGCGATTGCCAGGCGTTGTGTTCCAGGGCCCAGCCAAAACTTTGCACGCCAATACAGGGTACCGCTGCCGCAAAACGCTCATCAACTGCCGCCGCCATATAGAGCTCAAAGCCCCCCTTCGAGAACCCGATGGCCCCGATTCTCCGCGGATCGACATCGGCCCGAGTTTCTAAATAGTCCAGCAGACGCAACGCATCCCAGACAGTGTCATAGAAGAACGGAAAGCCCTGACCGTTCTTCCATGTCTCCAGAATTGCCGCTCGATAGGCATCCGGTGCCCCACCGGAACGTTCGCCAGCAAAGCGTCCATCAATGGCCACACCAATCACGCCGCGAAGGGCAAATTGCCTTAACAGCGGCCGCATGGCCTCCTTGCCGCCGCCGGTGCCATGCAGGGCAATCACCACCGGCAGCCGCCCCGTGGCCGCCGCCGGGGCCACCAATAAACCTGGCACACGCTGGCACGCTTCTGAATCGAACGAAAACGCGACTTCGCGGAACCCTGTCGCGGCCGCTGCGGGCTGCTCGGCTCCGTTCAATGGAACTTTCGGCCGGTCAATCAGTTTCAGAAACCGGT
>CAZQUW010000008.1:41163-52753 GCA_964596215.1 uncultured Planctomicrobium sp.
TGCTCGGCTCCGTTCAATGGAACTTTCGGCCGGTCAATCAGTTTCAGAAACCGGTCGCGCGGCCCCCTCCCGTCCGGAATCAACCGCGCGGGGCGATCTGCAGCTTCAGACAAAGATACCAACACGGCGACAATTCCGATCACACGCAGGAAACAACTCATTGATCGCCCCCAGACCGGCTGCTGATCAGACCGGCTTCTTGATCGTCAACGCATGCCAGCCATTGTATTGATAACCCTGAGCATTCCAGGGACTGCGAACGGGCTGGGTCGTTCCTGCCGAGTCCGTCGCCCTAACCTGCAAACGTTCGGTCCCTGCGGGTACGTCGATTTCCGCCGACCACAGAACCCAGCCAAAGTCCCGGAGAGGACTGACAATCTTCGCCGGCTGCCACTTCTTTCCACCATCGGTGGTTAAGCTGACCTCGGCAATCCGATTCCCGCGGCTTCCGCCCGCCAATGCGTAACCCTTCACAACGTACTTGCCAGTGCCGGCCACCGGCTTGGCGTCACAGATCACTGAGTTCGTCAGAAACTCATAGATCGGTGATGCTGCCGCAACATTCTCCGGTGTGTTCTCTTTGACGAGCTTATAAGTCTGCGCCAGATAGAAATTGCTGGAGGGTCGATCGCTGAGCGTGATCTTCGACAACCATTTGACACTGCGGGCTCCAATGTATCCCGGCACGAGTGTTCGCAGCGGAAAACCATGCTCGGCCGTCAACGGCTTACCGTTCATCTGATCGGCCAGAATCGCACGCGTGGCCGCCGCATCGTCCAGCGCCGTGGCGAGAGGAATCGAACCTCCGAACGTTCGAGTCTCGCCATTCGCCATAATCTGGTCCTGTCCCTCGAACCAGACGTGCTTGGCCTCCGGTTTAATGCCAGCATGCTTGAGAACATCCGACAGCCGCACCCCGGACCATTCGGCATTTCCGATTGCTCCCGCATCCCAGGCAACACCCGGCACGGCCTTCTCGACGGCAAATTCAATCCGTCGATTACCGGCACAGGTTACTGTGGCCGTGACTGAAACACGGGTGAACTTGGCAACCAGTTCGGCCAGCGACACGGTCATCGTCCGATCCACGGCCCCGTCAATTGTCAGCCGATAGGCCTGGGGATCAATGGTCGGCTGGGTGCCGTGATTGCGGACGAAGAAATTTTCGACGGGCGTAAGATAAGATTGCGGCAATTTCGCCAGGCCCGGCTCGGCATTAAACGGAGTCTCACTCCGCACCAGGAGTTCATGTCGCGCCGGCGCCGCGTCCGCCGCAAGCAGATTGATCGATCGCGACGGCAACCATAAGCCGGTCCCGGCAACCGCAAGCTTCAGGCAATCACGACGATTGAGATGACTCGCAGTCAAGAAGTCGATAGCCATAACAAGATTCCTTTGCGCCTAAATCAAAAGTTGTAGACTCCAATTCGACTCTGACGGTTGCCTCTCAGAGCAGTCCCTATCGTAGCCGAATGACGACCATTTTGCGACGTTTTGCGATCCGGCGTGGCATTAGATCTGCAACAGTTCATCGGCAACTTGCACCGGGGCGAAACACCTCACGAGACTTTAATTCGATTTGCGAGGATTTCTGGTTAACATAGAGGTGGGCTGCGTACGATTCGGGCCACCCCCGAATCAAACTGTGATTTACTGATCTACCAACTTGAGATGGACCATGGAAAACTCAACGTCTGGCTATATGCTGCTCTTCCGCGACACCACCCCCGAGGCATACGCTGCGATGACTCCGGAGCAGCGGGAAGAATGCATGCGGAACTTCTACGGTTGGCACGACAGCCTGGCCGCAGCGGGTAAACTGGATCACGGACACCCGCTGGTCCCCGCGGGAAGAGTTGTTTCCATGTCGCGCGGTAGCGAGCGGATTGTAGACGGTCCATTTTCTGAAGCCAAAGAAGCGGTTGGTGGCTATTTCTTCCTGACAGTGACCACCCTGGAAGAAGCCACCGAGATCGCTCGTCACTGCCCCAGCCTGCAACATGGGATGATTGTTGAAGTTCGCCCTGTGGCAGCCGTCTGTCCATTGGCCGCGACTCTCGATCTGGAAGCATTGAGGCGATAAAGGACTTTCCTTGAGCTTCGCGATGTACCATCAAGCACGGCCCCACGCGAAACCCGTCAGGCACACGTCTGAGTTTAGTTCTTGCTGAGCCAGGTATGGGTTCTACTGTGGCATTCATGATTCAGTCGCCCATATTGGACGTCGTCGCATTTCCAGATCGACAGTTATGACTTCGCACCTGCATTCGGCCGAACATCGCACCTTGCCGGCGAAGTCCCACACTCCACCGGGACCGCACGGTCACTGGTTATGGGGTAACGTCAGCGGCTTTCGTGCCAATCGCATCCAATTCATGAGTCAGGTTTCCAAAGACTACGGGGGTATCGTCAAACTCCGCCTGGTCCACCGCCGGATCTGGATCGTGACGGAACCGGCGGTGATTGAATCAGTCCTGATCACGCGGGCCCGTGAGTTCCGCAAGCACTTCGCATTGCGGCTGAATCCGGGTGTGCTGAGCAACGGCCTGCTGACCAGCGAAGGAGACTTCTGGCTGCGACAGCGCCGCCTGGCACAGCCCGCTTTTCTCAAGCCGCAGATCGCCACCTACGTGCCAACTTTTGTCGAACACACTCTGCGTGTGCTCGCGCGGTGGCGCGTTGGGGAGAACCGCGACATCCTGCAGGAGATGATGTCTCTGACGCTCGGGATCGCGTCCCGGACCTTGTTCGGGGCTGATGGAGATGAACACGCGGCTCGAGTTCGTGCGGCATTAGAAATCACCCAGGAAGAGTTCGTTCTGAAGTTGTCGCGACTGGTACAAATTCCACGCTGGCTGCCGACCTCTGGCAATCGCCGGCTGTCACACGCAATTCATGATCTGGACGAGATCGTCTATGACTTCATTCGTCAGCGCCGCCTTTCGGGCGGCCACCACGACGACCTGCTCTCACGCCTGCTGCATGCTCGCGATGACATGGACCATACCGGGATGACCGACAAACAGCTTCGCGATGAATGCCTGACAATCTTTCTGGCGGGGCAAGAGACCACCGCTCTCGCCCTGTCGTGGACATGGTATTTACTGGCAACTCATCCCGAAGCCGCGGCCCGCATTTATGCCGAAGTTGATGAGGTCCTCGGTGGGCGAGTCCCCACGATCGACGATTTGCACCGCCTGCCGGAAGTCGAACATGCATTACTGGAATCCATGAGGCTCTATCCCCCTGCCTTCATAGTCGGCCGCGAAGCCCTGGCCGATATTGAACTTGGGGGTTATTTCTGTCCGCGCGGCACCACGATCTTAATGCCGCAAGCAGTCGTCCATCGCGATCCTCGATACTTCACAAACCCTGACGATTTTGACCCCACCCGCTGGCGCGGTGACTTCGAAAAGCGACTGCCCCGCGGGGCCTACTTCCCCTTCGGCGGCGGCCCCCGGGTTTGCATCGGCAATACGTTTGCCATGGTCGAGATGACCATGGTCCTGGCACTGATTGCCCAGAAGTTCCACTTCAACCTGATCCCCGGTCATTCGGTCACACCCAGCCAGCAATTCACACTCCGCCCCAGCCCGGGTGTGCCGGCTACGATCACTGCGCGGTGAGCAGTCAGGTTTGAGCAGGCGACGAACACCGCTACACCCTCCATCAACGAGACCATCAATGCGGCGGCGGTGGGATCTCGACTCCGTACCGAGGTGCTGCGGCCAACAACTTCTGAATCGCTTCAGGAGTCGGGTGCGGTGCCTCGGTGGCCGTGGGCTCCAGCGGCTGACCGACTTCGAAAAACATCTGCTCCAACCCCGCCGGGGCGACGGTGATCAACATGCGTGCGGACTTGCCGCTCTCATTCCGGAAGCTGTGCAGGCTGCCGATCGGCATGTTGGCAAATGTCCCGGCCGCTGCCACAAACTGCTCACTCCCGACGCGGAAGGTAATCTCACCTTCTAACACATAGAACGCCTCCTCTTCCCGGCTATGGCGATGTGGCGGAGGGCCCCCTCCGGGAGGGACCACCGCTTCCCACATCGCATATTTGCCGGCCGTCTGCTCACCGGTCGCCAGAAAGCGATAGATATCACCCACGACGCCAATCGTCCGCCCGACTCCGGGCAATGTCACAACCGGCTGAGGACTCGCACTCATTGAAACAACTCCCAGCTGAATCCCAATCTCAGGCACGCGGACTATCAGACTCCAACAATCGTCAGCCACCCGGCAAGCGAGGCGTCAACGCCCCTGCTTGCCAGATTGGCCAGCGTGGTTACTCCGTCGGCAGTGGCACTTGATCGGTCGACATTAAGTAGGCCACCAGATCGCGAATCTGCTCTTTAGTGAGCGTCTGTAGCTGACCGTCAGGCATCAGCGAACTCGTCGTCTGCTTCGATTCCTCGATCTCTTTGCGATCAATGGTAATCGGGGCTTGAGCCAGCTGGAGCGTAATCGTGCGTTCATTTTGTTCACTCACCACGCCGCTGAGAACCCGGCCATCCAGCAGTGTGACCACCAGGACCCGGAAATCAGCCCCGACGACGGCACTCGGATCGACCACATTCTCGAGTAGATAATCCAGATTCTTGCGGTTCGAACCCGTCAGATCGGGCCCGACTTTGCGGCCGGTTCCATACAACACGTGACAGTTCGCGCAGGTCTTCTGATAGACCCCACGGCCGGCACCAAGATCGGCTTTGGCCAGCACGGCTTGACTGAGCTCCGCTTTAAAACGTTCAATCAACTCTTTCTTTTCACCCGGCGTCGTGCGCACATCGCCCCACAACTCGGTCAGTTGCTTCGTGAGATCCTTATCTTCGAAGGACAGGATCTGTCGCGCATGGTAAGCCGAAATCTCGGGAGGTTGAAACTGTTTATCGCGTAAAGCCTTCAGCAGGGCTTTCGCATAAGCCGGTCGCGAGATCAGCGTATTGACCACTTCGCCCCGGGCTTCGGGGCTGAAACCGCCGACAACCTCTAACAGTTTTTCAGGCGTATTCGGCGCATCAAACTGAGCCAGGCCGCGCACGGCCTCAATGGCCACGGCCCGGTCCCGCAGCAGTCCCTGCAGCAACCCCACGACACCTTCGGACTTCGCCTGGGCCAGTTCGCGGATCGCCTGGCCACGTGCGGTCGGATCGGCCGCCCCGTCATTGACCATCGCCCGCAAAGCCTCAATCGCCAGGCCATCACCAAACACCACCCCCAGCTCTTTTGCGGCGGTTTGAATCTCTGCGTGGGGGCTATTCAAAGTCTTCGCACTGATCGCTTTCCACGCCTCGGGCTGCGTCGCCTTGCGCCAGCCCTTCAACCCGAGAGACATGCCGACCAGGATATCGCGCTGTACCTCTGGAGCAGCCTTTCCCGCAACCTGCAGCAGCGCATTCGCACCGGCGGGCGATTTCTCAATCTCTTCGGCCAGCCGACGGGCAATATTCTCACGCAGCATTGACACCTGCGAGACCTTCAACAACTCCACACTTTTCGTCACATCGCGCGGCACCGCCGGCTCAATCCCCAACCACAACATGTTGGGATACATGCGATCGTTCGCATAGTTTTGATGCGCCGCCAAGGCGGTCGCAATCGGCCATCGGGCATCCAGGGGGAGTTGCTGCAACGCCGAAGCGACATAGAGCAACACCAATCCCGAGGGATCTTTCGCAGCGACCGTCTGCAACGCTTCAAGCACTGCTGGCGCGGGAGCCTTGGCGTCACCCAACTGGTCCGCCAGGAATCTGACCGCCCAGACGCGAACATGTTCATCCGGATGCTGCAATTGTTTGACCAGCCAACCGGTCTCCAGCCCCCCTGCGGCATTCAACGCCCAGAATGCCCGCAGCTTCCGAGTGGCAGCAGCTTCTTTCGTTACGGCCTGATCGCCATCAGCGGCTTCAAACTCCTTGACCAGTTCCGCTCGTGCTTTCCATTGGACGTTCTGCGGCACCACATCGGGCGTTAAGGCTGCGTCCCCAAGAGCGGAATTCATCGCCGCACTGCGCTCCTGCAACAGCCGTCGCGCTTGCCGCGAGTACCAGTCGTTCGTCGCTGACTGGGCTGCAACCAGTTCCGAGTCCGACAATTTCGTCATGTCAAACGGCGCGACCGGCTTTGGTTTGCCATAGGTCAGCTTGTAAATCCGGCCGCTCGTACGATGCACGCCGTCATGGTCATGGCATTCCCCGGTATCGCTCCAGTCAGCGATGTAAACACCACCGTCCGGCCCCGTAATCAGGTCCATGCCGCGGAAAAAGGGATCGGCCATGAAGCACATATCGGGGCCCCGTTTGGCCGTGTAGCCCGCACCTTCCCGAACCAGGATGTCACTATTAATCCGACGACCGTGCAGATTCAGCGTATACACGCGACCGCGATATTCCTCGGGCCAGTTGTCCCCCTGATAAATCATCAATCCGATATGGGCATGGCCGCCACCGGCCGCGCTGGTCTTATCGGTGACTCCCTTGCGGATATCGTTCCAGGCTTCGCCCGTGTCCCAGTGCACGTGACCCGCCACTTGTGCGATCAACTTGTAAGCATACGGGTTGATATCGGTCCCGAACATGCGCTGGGTATGCGCCCCCGGCACCATGTGCCAGAGGTGCCCGATCACCGTGTTGATGACAAACATTTCTCCCTGAGCCGTGTAATCGGCTCCCCAGGAATTGGTCATCCCGTGCATCACGGCTTCGACCTTCAGCCGCGTCGGATGATAGCGCCAGACACCCGTGTTGATCTTAATCCGTTGTGAATCAGACGCACCGGGCGCTCCGATGCTGGATGTCGCCAGGATTCCATGCCGTGCATAGAGCCAGCCATCGGGACCCCACTTCAGACCGTTCGCCGGCGTGTGTCCCACCGAGTGATCATTGATCCCGTCCAGCAGCACGACTGGCGGTCCATCAGGAATGTCATCGCGATTGCGATCAGGAATGAACAGCAAGTTCGGCAGGCAGAGTGCATACACGCCGCCAAACCCAACCTCAACACTGGTCAGCTTGACCGCCCCGTCCCAGAACACGGTTCGTTTGTCGTGCTTGCCATCCCCGTTGGTATCCTCAAGGATCACAATCCGGTCGCGGAGTTTCGTGTCGTAGTTCCCCAGTCCACTTCCCGCCCACGTGAAGTTCTCGGCCACCCACAACCGGCCGCGCTCATCGGTCGTAATCGCAATCGGGTTCTGCACCGCGGGTTCAGCGGCGAACGCGCTCAGCTCAAATCCCGGCGGCAGTTTGGCCGTCTTGACGACCTCCTCCGGCGACATCGGCTTGGCAGTCGATTTTTCCGAATCATAGATCTCCGGGAATTCTTCGGCGGCAGCGAACGAAACGCTTGCCAGCAACAACGACAATCCGACACACCAGCAACGTAAGCGCATTGCAAAACCTGTCATAGAGGGTTCAAAATCGGCAAACCCCATTATGACGCCTGCGACCGTTGCCCGGAAGTTTGGAAGCCCCTGATTGCCGGAAACCAGCTCTCGAGATTCCAATCGGGCAACATGGGGCCGAGCCATATTCCCGCAGCAAGCATCAACACAAACAGATAAGTCCTTTGCAAACTGGAAGACGATCACATCCAGCTCAATGCGCAGGCCTCGGTGAAACTGGTAATCCCCTCACTCACCTTCGAGAGCGCATCGTATTTGAGGCTGCGAAACTTCGTTGCTCGGATTACTTCCCGCAGTTCATCCTCCGCGGCTCCGCATTGAATGGCCGCGATGATTTCATCATTGGCGACGACAGCTTCAAAGACTCCGACTCGCTCAAAATAGCCGGAATTCTGGCAGGCACTGCAGCCGCGTGGCTGGAACAGTTCCGCGGGTGCTTCCAGGCCTTCCGCTTCAAATACATCCCGTTCTTCGGGCGTGATCGGCACCGCAATCCGGCAGCTGCGACACAGGCAGCGAATCAGTCGCTGACTGACAATGCCCGTCAAGTTTGCGGCCAACGAATAGTTGTCGGCATGCAAGTCGCGCAACGCCGTCACTGTCGAGGCCACGTCGCGCGTGTGCAGCGTACTGAACACATAGCGGCCCGAGCTGCTCGCGCGCATGGCAATCTCTAAGGCCTCGACATCGCGGATTTCTCCAATGAATACGACGTCCGGGTCCATGCGCAGCAGCGTTCTCAGCCCGCGTGTCAGGGAGAGATTGTGCCGGGAATTCACACTGAGCTGTCGAATGCCTGGCACACGATATTCGACGGGGTCCTCGATCGACACAATGTTGTGATCGCCCGGTCCCAGGGTCTGCAGCATGGCATACACCGTGGTCGTCTTGCCGGTCCCCGTCGGTCCCGTGACCAGCACCAGCCCCGCCCGATGGTGCAACATCTGTTCGACCGCCGAGTGGGTCGACTCGGACATCCCCAGGGCCCCCAACGGGCGCGGTAACGCCTCGTGTTTCAACAGACGCAGCGCCACGGCGTCACCATCACAGGCGGGAACAATCGTGACGCGGACTTCAATCCGCCCCATCGCCGGCGGCAACTTCAGCCGCGCTTCCTGGGGCTCAAATGTTTGAGTCGTATCGAGATCCGCCATCAGCTTGAGTTGCATCAGCAGCGGGGCCGCCAGATTCTGATCGAGATGGCAGAATGTTCGCAACTTGCCATCGACGCGGAATCGAATCCAGACGCGATCCGCCCCCACGGGATCAATATGGACGTCCGAAGCCCGCCATTGCAGCGCGCGCCGCAATAACTCGATAACGCGATTCTCATCCAACGTACGATCAAGCCCCTCGATCGCAAATGGTTCCTCATGAGCCCCCGCGGCGAGATTCCCGGCGGCCTGCATCTCGGGCAGACACGCATCGGGAACGACCAGTACCGGGCATGGCGCATCGCGAACGACTGCCTCCGCCACACTGCCGAGAACCATGTAGGCCAGCCGGCTGCGTCCGCGCGTCCCCACCAGGATTGTTCCCGCGGAACATTCTTTGGCGTACGCAATAATCTCACGCGCCGGTGATCCCACCCGCACCTGATGCGTGAAACGCGTTGCTGCCCCGTCACCCCGCGGCAAGCCGGTCAGAGTCTGCAGCGTCTGCACCGAGTTGTTAATCAGCTGCGACGAATTTTCCTGCGACAGTGTCGCCCGCGGCAGGATGTGCAGGAAGTGAATTTCACTCGACTGCACTTCGGCAAGATGCCAGGCATAATTGATCAACGCCGGACTGGCATGGCTGAAGTCGAGCGCAATGACAATAGGTTGTGTCGCTGCCATCTGTGACCCCGTTCAGAGAAAGACTATTAACGCACTAACAACACACTCGGCGGGACAAATATCAAATCGCGATCAAATCGCCTCAACCCACCTTGTCCGACAGCGGGTGCGAAGAGCATGCGGGTGCAGCCAGCCGCGCCTGCACAGCATGCAATGTCGCATACCGGATCAGTTCGTCGGGACTCTTGAAACGATAGTGCTCCGGCACCACATGCCGCAGGTAGGCAGCTGTCGACTCGGTCAACATGGCCGCCGTGGCCTGGCGCGTCAAATCCTGAACGAACAGCTTGAAGTTCACCGCAGACGAATCGACGCGGCGCGCGCCGAGATACTCATAGTTCATGCGCTCATGGTCAATCCGCAGACTGGGAAACGGCGCCGCACAGGTGATCCACGCTTCCAGGCTGGGGGTACTGGCCAGATTGATGCCGGAACTTTGATAATGATGCCCGGCTGAAATGCCACTCCACTTCCCGGACGGAAAATGGTGGCTGGTTTCCACCGGCACTTCGCCAATACAGATCATTTGAATGGCCGACCAGGGGACTAGCGTTTCTGGCTCGCCATGCAGCCCGATGAGCTGCAATCCCGGCTCGATACATTGAGCATGATGGACCGGCAGGGCGTGATGGAGATCAGGAATTTCAGTGGCTCGTATCACGCTACAGGGAATCCCCAGCTGATTAATGGCCGCGGTGAGCGTCCGTGCCTGCTCCTCTGAAAATGCCTCCGTCAGAATTCCCGGTACGTGACGAGACCAGACGAGTGCATCGGTCGGATGCAGCTGCAATACATCCTGGAACACCTCACTCAATTCGTGCGGGTCAGCCAATTGACGGAAGACAGCAACCCGATAGACATCCGGTTCCGTAGGATTCTCGGTCATGATGGGTACCTGGTGGACCGCCAATAGAAATCGCCGACATGCAAACCGAATCGTTACCAACGGCCAAGGCGACCGCACTCTGCCCGCCATCCCGCCCTCTGGGTACAGCCTGAATGGCGGCATGGCGCACCGCATCAGCGATGAATGCAAACTCGGTGCCACGACGGCAATCTGACCAGGAAGTTTGTTGAAAATCGCAGGCCACGCTGGCGAGTGCCTGCTGCCCCATGCGTTCCAACTCCTTCTGCTGGCCGCCAGCTCATTTCACAAGCCCGAAACAAGCCTCGACAAAATCGCACGCAGTGAGCGTTACAGCCCATGCTGTGCGAAACCGCCTTCACACCGCACAGCGACACCGGGAAGACATGGAATCACTATTCAAGCCCATTCCCGATTTCCAGCCACCCGGAACGCCCGCGACTGACCCGCAAATCGGATTTGGGCAGAACTTGCCGACGAGGGCCTATTTGAATTTGTCATCCAGCGGGACCTGAAATCCGTTCGCCAGACGGTTGTTCATATTCGCGACGCCAACCACGCTCATCAGCTCCCCAAACATCGCCTCGGTCATGCCTTTGGCGACCGCTGCCGCCCGATGCGAGGCAATGCAGTAGTCGCAACCATTGGTCACGCTGACGGCAACATAGATCAGTTCACGAACAAGCGGATCCAATTCGCCGGGCCCACCCATGACTTCTTTGAGCGTCTCCCAAGTCCGCTTGAGTGTGGGGGGATGATGGGCGATGGCCTTCCAGAAGTTATTGATTTCCGTGGTCTTGCGGGTTGCTCGGATGTCGTCAAAGACTTCTCGCACGATCCCGCTGCTTTGTTCGTATTCAATCAGAGGTGGAATGGGAGATCTCCTGTGCCGGAAAAGATGTGGTCTGACGGGACTGTTGAAGCCAGTATCACACGTTCGATGCGAAAAATGCAAACTCGGAAGGATCAGGTATCCATCGGTCCCACCGCTTCACAGTCACACGCAATTTGCCGCGTCTTCTTTGACCTCTTTGCCTTGCGAGCACCACATCAGTACGCCCCACAAGCACACAACACCTGTTAAATTAAGCAGTTACGACCTGCAGTCCATCAGAAATCGCCATTCCTCGCCCTCATCTCAATCTCGCGCCCCCTTTGTCTTCTTTGATCCCTTTCCCCCCCAATGAATTCTTCGTGACCTTCGTGGCCTTCTGTTCTATTTCTGTTTAACAGAAGATCACAAAGGGCACGAAGAGGATCTTACGGAGCCAAAGGGCGCACCAAATTCTGGCGTATTCTTTGACTTCTTTGCCTTCTGTAGCCTGACTCTCTGAGTCGGGAGTATTCCAGCGTCGAACGACCCGACTCGGAGAGTCAGGCTACAAACAATTCTCACCAACTCTTCACTCTTCTTTGCTCCCTTTCCCCGCCTTGAATTCTTCGTGCCCTTCGTGACCTTCTGTTCCAATTGTTTTTAACAGAAGG
>CAZQUW010000009.1:0-7820 GCA_964596215.1 uncultured Planctomicrobium sp.
ACTTTTCGAAACCAGCAACTGCAGTGATTCGAGTAGATATATTGCGTTCCCAGGTAAAAGCGAAGAAGTAACGCCAGGATTGGGATCAGAATTGCAGCAGCTTCGATCGCTTTGTCGTGGTTCGGGAGGACCGCGCCAATCACATATGGCGACAGCCACACCAGGGCGGGCAACAGCCCATCCCAGGTGATGAGTCGCATAATCCACGGCAGCGAGTTCATGGGTTCCAGCATTTTCCAGGTGACGCCCGCTTCAATGGGAGACTCAAATTCCAGCTCGCATCTTCAATTTCGCCCGGCGCTGAACTTCGCGAATCACTTCCGACAAAGGCACGTCGGCAGCGATGTCAGCCGGACGTTTCCCGACACCGTCCAGAATATTCGTAATGTGCCATTTTGAGTAAAAGTGCGGAGGCAGCGTAGGGTCTTGTTTCTGATAGAGTCGCGGGGGAATCTGGGTCCATTCGTTGGTTCGCTGGTCCAGGCGGTTTGAATAGTAGGCTTGCAGTGTCCGCCGCTGCGTACTGTTTTGCTTGAGTCGCCCGTTGTGGATGGCCCGGGCATGAAAGATGACGGCGGTACCTGCGGGCCCGATCAAATCGATGCCGGCGTCCGGTGCCACGTCCTGAGGATTGAGATCCAGTAGTCGATTGTGCGATTCCGGGACGATGGCAAAACAATGATCGGTGCTCGAAACGTCCGACAAATAGAACATGATCGAGATCGCGTCGATTTCATGACGCCGGTCGTACTCTCGGATCAGATCACGATGCCAGCCTTTGACTTCATTCAAATTCGCAGTTGGATTGCGCAGCATGATTGCGAACTCTTCGAAGGTAATGTTCTCCCCCAGAATCGCCTGCAGGATGTCCAGCGTCTTCCGGTTCTCAATGACTTCATCGAAGTCCGAGGTATGCGGCAGAATGTTGGTTCCCTCACAGAAGGAATCGCTGAGCGCAATCCAGTCGTCGGGAAACTTCTGCCAATGTCGATCGACGGCCGCATTGAAGCGCTGGATCTGCTCCGCCGTCAGCGCCTGCTCGACCCGCAGATAACCAAGTCGATGAAACTCGTCAGCGAGACGGGTGAGTTGCGATTGATCGGCGGTTACGGACATACTCGTTGGCTCCGATCATCCGGTAATTTTCATTCCCTGGGAACGGGAGACCGTCCGGGTCAGAAATCTGAGGGTCGCGTTAGACACTCACTGACCAGCGACGAACGCTTACGCCAGGATTTCCTTGATGACCCGCGCGGGACTCACATCTGTCAGCGTTTCGTCGCGGCTGCCGTGGCGGAAAATAAGTCGCTTGTGGTCGAGTCCCATCAAATGCAGGATCGTGGCGTGCAGATCGGGCATGCTGACTTTGTCGACCGCGGCTGCATAGCCGAACTCGTCTGTGGCACCATAGGTCAGGCCCGGCTTGATGCCGCCGCCAGCCATCCAGATCGTAAATGCATGGCGATTGTGATCGCGACCGTCGACACTTTGAGCGACCGGCATCCGGCCGAACTCACCGCCCCAAATTACCAGCGTCGAATCCAGCAGGCCGCGCGACTTGAGGTCCTTCAACAATCCGGCAACCGGCAGATCAGTCGCCGCGGTGACGTTGGTGAGACCGGACTGCAACGACGAATGATGGTCCCAGACCTGGCTGCCCATGAAGATGTGGACGAATCGCACGCCGTGTTCGACCAGACGGCGGGCCATCAGACACCGGGTACCGTACGCCGCAGTTTTGGGCTCATCCAGTCCGTACAACTTGCGGATGGCTGGCGATTCTTGGCTGATATCCAGAGTTTCAAACGCGCTGGTCTGCATCCTGGCAGCCAACTCGTAGTTGGAAATCCGTGCGGTGAGTTCCCCTTCGGCCGGATGTTTTCTGGCATGTTCGGCGTTCAGCCGGGCCAGCACATCAAGATTACGGCGCTGTTGTGCGCGAGATGTCTGAGCCGGTGGTTTCAGGTCGACGATGGGATTATCACCCGCCTGCATCATCGTTCCCTGGTACAGCGGGGGGAGCCAGCCGCCAGTCCAGTTACGAGCCTCATCCACCGGCAGATTGTTCGGTTCCGGAAGAGCGACATACGCCGGCAGACTTTGATTCTCCGTCCCCAGACCGTAGCACAGCCACGAGCCAATCGACGGCCGGCCGCCAAAAATACGGCCGGTGTTCATCATCAATTGAGCGGGAATGTGATTGTTGTGCTCCGTGTGGCAGCTGCGAATGAAGGTCACGTCATCCACCACTTCGGCCAGGTGCGGCAGCAGTTCAGAGAGTTCTGCTCCGGACTGACCATGCTTCGCAAATTTGAAGGGGCTGCGCAAGACCAGGCCAGAGTTATCCGGGCCGAACAGATCGACGGTACCAGGGTACTTCTTGCCGTCGTATTTCTGCAGGGCCGGCTTATGGTCGAACAGGTCGACCTGGCTGGGCCCCCCCTGTTGAAACAGGAAGATCACATTCTTCGCCTTGGCCGGAAAATGGGACGGCTTGGGCTTCAAGTCATAAACCTGAGGCGGCCGGGTAGTCCCTTCCGGAGAGTTCGCCAGCAACCCGTCTGCGGCCAACATCTGCATCAACGCCAACCCCGCCAGCCCGCCACCGGAGCGCAGCAGCATCTCGCGCCGCGACCAGTGCGAGACATTTTCAGATCCCGAGCACAGCGGGTGGGATTTGTGGAATGACATTGTGGAATATTCCTTCAAAACGACGTCGCTACGTGCCGTGAGTCACGGACTCCGCGGTAAATTGCTGAGCAATATTTCGGGCAAATAATGATCAATCAACGTACAAGAACTCGTTCGTATTCAGCAAGGTGTGTGCGAGTTGAAAAAAGGCCAGCTGGCGTGCGGCTGGATCGGCAGCAGCCTTCAATTCGGCCTCCAGGTATTCGGACAACACATCGAGCTCGCGAGCGTCCGGGACCCGCCCGAGCACGCGTTCGAAGGCCCACCCCGCTGCTCCCCGGGCATCGGCAGGTGCCTCGGCGAAAATCCGTGCGGCCAGGGTTTCGGCCTGCGTTGTCACGAACGGATTGTTGAGCATCGCAAGTGATTGCTGCGGGATGGTCGAGCAATAACGTTCGGGGCAGTCGAGTTCCATCCGCGGTGCGTCAAATGTCGTCAGGAAAGTTAGCGTCTCAGTTCGTTTGTTGAGTAAATAAATGCTGCGGCGGTTGGCCGCGACACCGGCATCGGCCGTCACCCACTGGCCATCAGGAGCTTTCTTAACCGGCACACCCGGACCGAACATGGCACCGTTCAATTGCCCGCTGGTGGCGAGCAATGCGTCACGTAGTACTTCGGCTTCAACCCGCCGCGGCGCCTTGCGCCAGAGGAGTTTATTATCGAAATCAATACGACTCTTCGCTTCGTCAAATTCGGCCGATTGACGGTAGGCGGAGGACAAAACCAGCGTGCGGTGCAGCGACTTCAAACTCCAGCCGCGTTCCATGAAATCGACGGCCAGCCAGTCGAGCAACTCGGGATGAGTCGGCGGCGTTCCCGTCGTACCGAAGTCATGGACAGTCGACACGATTCCCCGTCCAAAGTGATGCTGCCAGATGCGGTTCACGAAGACCCGCGCGGTCAACGGGTTCTGTTCGCTGGCGATCCAACGTGCCAATTGCGTGCGATAGCCGGTGGTCGACGCATTGGACGGAGGTGGCTGGAGCTGAAACGGCTTGACAGGATCATCCAGGATCAGGGGGATGCCTGGCTGCACAACAGGCCCCGGGGTCGCCAGATCGCCTCGAATCAGCAAATGAGTCTCGGCCGGCTTGGGTTCCAGATCCCACAGTGCCCAGATCAGCGGACGCAGCGGCACACGCGCAGCCTTGGCCGAGGCAATCGCCGCTTCGAACGGCTTGATGGCTTTACGATATTCCGGATCGAGCTTTACCTGGCGGTCAGAGGTCGGCAGGTGCGATTCGTGCTGCTCGACGAGGGCCTGTTCATCAGGGGTGCGGTCAGCAGGGGCTTTCGCAAACGCCTGCTGAACATTGACCGGCAACTTGGCAATCGCTTCAGCACGGATTCTCTGGCGGTGCGTCTCCTTCAACGTTTCAATCGGCTTCTGCAGTTCTTCAAGGGCCTTATTGATGGGACCATTGATCACTTCATCCTTCTTCAACTCTGCCGGACTGGCCTCCTGCAGGTACCGCAGCTGGTCCTCGGTGACGACTCCCCGATGGTTCGCGGGAATCCAGTTCTTGGGGTTATAGGCCGGAGTAAAGAAGGCCTCGAGGCGATAGAAATCACTTTGCGGCAGCGGATCGTATTTGTGAGTATGGCATCGGGCGCAGCCGATCGTCAGGCCGAGTAATGAATTTACCGTCACCTCGACGGTATCGTGCAGCGTTGCGAACCGGTCGTCGACCATATCGACGATTTCAGTATCAGTGGCATCGCGCGACGTACGCAGAAAACCAGTTGCGATCAGGTTCTCGACCATTTCTGGCGACAGCTTTTCGGCGGCCCGCCAGTCGAGCAACTCGTCGCCTGCGATCTGTTGGACAATAAACTGATTATATGGTTTGTCGGAATTGATGGCCTGAATGACATAGTCTCGATACCGCCAGGCCCAGTTGCGCACTTCGTCGCCGCGGCGGCCGTTTGAATCGGCATAGCCCACGGCATCCAGCCAGTGCCGAGCCCAACGTTCGCCGTAGCGAGGGGAGTTCAATAGTCTTTCGACCAACCGCTCGTAAGCATCAGCACTGTGATCCGCGACGAACTCGTTGATCTCTGAGGGTGTGGGGGGTAAACCAATGAGGTCAAAGTACAGTCGCCGGATCAAGACGCGAGCGTCCGCGTCCGGATTCAAGGTCAAACCCTGGCTTTCGAGCTTCTGCAGTACGAAGGAATCGACTGGAGTGCGAACTCGATCCGCCGCGTTTACGGCTGGTACTGCGGCCTTTACTGGCCGTTTGAAAGACCAGAACTGGCGCGCCTCGTCACTGATCAACGAATCGCGAATCGGTTGTTTCGGCCCGACTGCACCGGCGCTGACCCAGGCACTCAGGATTTCCAGTTCCGCCGCCGAGACACGCGGTTCCTCTTTCGCGGGGGGCATTTCTCCCGACTTGATCATCTCAATGAGCGGACTTTCGTCGGCATCATTCGGCTTAATCGCCGGCCCCCCATTACCGCCGCGGAGCATGGCCTGGGGACTTCGCAAATCCAGTTCGCCTTTGAGCTGTTTGTCACCATGACAGCGGATGCAGGCCCTTTTTAGGATCGGCAGAATATGTTCGTCAAAATCGACCGTGCGTTTGTTCGAATCATCCGCGCACGCCCCTGGACCGGTCAGGCAAAATTGCAGGACAACGCACCACACCCCAACTATCGCGAACCGCGGCATACCGCTCACCTTGCTTCGAAAACAGAGGCAGATCACATCAGCGACGTTACATATTAACTGGTCGAAGTAACTGATGGAAAGGGCAGCCAAACCGAACTCAGTGATTCAATATTCGAGTCACTCGTACAGACCAATAGTGATCACCTGACTACCACATCACAGGGTTATTGCCAATTTCTTCTCCGGTGACAGCCAGATAGGCCGCGGCAAGCCGCTTCCGTGCCGGAATTGATTTCTCCGCTTGGAATCGCGGGATCATCAATCGAATTTCGACGAGGTACGATATCGCATTCAGCCGTTGAATCGCATTCGCAGCCGATGGTTCCACGCCTAGAGAAATCTCGTCGAGTGCATCGTTCGTTACCTTCGTCGTAACCAGTTGCGCACTGATGGGGATGACCAGATAGGCCAGAAACGCGCACACGGCGAGGCGAAGTTTGAATCGTTCTCCCGCATTCGCACGCGCCTGGCGTGCTGCATGCAAAAAAACTAAGGCCGTCAAGAAAGGTGACAATCCCAGCAAGCCAATGACGACCAGAATCGTCGGAATTGTGATGGGCAGCATGAAAATCCCGAGCAGCGACGCATAGAGGCAGCCGCAATAGAGCCATCCCGTCAGCACCGAGTTCCAGCGTTGCCAGATCAACCATGCTGCCAGTCCAACAACTCCCAAGCCAATTGCGAGATAGCTGCCGACCTTAATCGGCTCGAGCAATGGCCAACCTATATCCCACTGGAAGAAGGCGGGATCAAAGTACAAGCAGGCGATGGGAAGTACGATTCCGAGCCATGTCGCACTCCAGGGGTTGCCCAAAGCACTATGAACTCGGGTTGGAGTTACCAGCACGTTCGTATCAATCACGAAATCGCTCGACAAGTCAGCACCCTCGCCGTCTACGTTCCAGACTGGCTAATGCGGTTGTATCAGGCAATCGGCTAGACTTCGGAATTAATTGGTTCTAGCGACAGTTGCTTCCTGGGACTTCCTTGCCGCCTATCGAGATAATAATCAATCGGTAAGCCTCAGGTTAGAATGTCGTGAATGACTTCGCCAAAAACATCGGTCAGGCGCATGTCGCGGCCGCTGAAGCGGTAAGTGAGACGTTTGTGGTCCATGCCCATCAAGTGCAGCATTGTGGCGTGCAGGTCGTGGATTTCGCACTTGTTCTCGACGGCGTGATAGCCGTACTCATCGGTGGCTCCATAAATGGTTCCCCCTTTAATTCCGCCGCCGCACATCCACATCGAGAACCCAAACGGGTTGTGGTCGCGGCCGTCTCCCTGGGCCATGGGGGTGCGGCCGAATTCGCCCCCCCAGACGATGAGGGTTGAATCGAGCATGCCGCGGGCTTTGAGATCCTTGATGAGGCCGGCGATTGGTTTGTCGACAGCCTTGGCATTCTTCTCGTGACCAGCCTTCAGGTTGGAATGCTGGTCCCAGCGGTCAAATCCCAGGTTGGGACACAGCAATTCGATAAACCTCACACCACGCTCGACCAGGCGTCTGGCGACCAGGCATTGCTGGCCGAACAACGCCGTGTCGGGTTCATTGATGCCATACAGGGCCTGCGTGGCCGCCGATTCGGTCTGCATATTCATTAGATCGGGTACGGCCGACTGCATGCGGAACGCGAGCTCATAGTTGGCGATGGCCGATTCGACCTTATCTTCCGGGCCGATGCGTTCGATGAGGCCGCCATCCAGCTTTCTCAAGAGGGCCAGCTTGCGACTTTGGATCTCGACGGTCGGTTCCAGCCGAGTCAGATCAGCGATTGGACTGTCGCCCTTTTGAAACATCGAGCCTTGATACGTTGCAGGCAGGAAGCCGCTGGCGAAGCAGTCCATTCCGCCCGGTGGAATCATGCCGCTGTTGAGGACGATGAATCCCGGCAGGTCCTGACATTCGCTGCCCAAGCCATAGGTCGCCCAGGCTCCCATACTGGGCCGCCCCTGTTGGCCGTGCCCCGAATGCATGAAATAGTTGGCGTTAGTGTGCTCCGGGAACTCGGAAACCATCGAACGGATGATGGCCATATCGTCGACGCACGTCGCAACGTTTGGGAACAGGTCACTGACCGGAATGCCACTTTGGCCGTATTGCTGGAACTTCCACGGCGACCCCAGCACATTGCCGATATTGTTAAACTGAGTCGGTTCAACCTTGGCCTTAATCGGTTGGCCGTGCTCCTTGGTTAAACGTGGTTTGGGGTCAAACGTATCCATCTGAGCCGGGCCGCCATCCATGAACAAAAAGATGACGCTTTTGGCCTTGGCCGGGAAGTGCGACGGCTTGGCCTCGAACGGATTTTGACCGCGGCCGACAGCGGGATCCAAGCCAAACGCCCGGTCCTGGCACAGCGACGCCAGGGCCAAGGCTCCGAAGCCGTTCGCACATTGCGACAACATGGTCCGGCGTGAGGTTGGTCGCGATTGAAATCGTCCACAATGCATGACG
>CAZQUW010000009.1:7920-14561 GCA_964596215.1 uncultured Planctomicrobium sp.
CAACATGGTCCGGCGTGAGGTTGGTCGCGATTGAAATCGTCCACAATGCATGACGAGGAATCCTGTTATGTGATTGCTCAGGCGAGCGTCCGGCGTAAGCCGGATGGTTGTTTGCGGGTATGTACCAATCAGTCAAACGTGCATTTTTTGTCGGCCACCAATCCGACAATGGCCGCACAAAAAAATTCAGTCTTTTTGTGACTTGCCAGCGTCCAACAACCATCCGGCTTACGCCGGACGCTCGCCTGGTTGATCACTTCGTGATTTCGCAATGGCTATTTCAAGAAAATAAATTCTTTAACATTGAACAAAATATGGGCATAGTCGGCCCACGTCCGAAATTGCTGATCTGGCGGATAGAGCTTGCCCTGGGATGCTACGAAGTCAATTCCTTCGAGCAACTCTTGTGCGGTCGGCGGTCGCGAAAAGGCGGCCAGGTACATCGTCTGAACTCGTGCGGACGGATCGGATTGATCCTGCCCTTCCAGATTTTTCGCCCACGTTTCAGCCTGCTGGGTTACAAACTGATTATTCATCAGGCACAGGGCCTGCGCCGGGACATTCGAAACAGTGCGACGGCCGATCGTCGTGAAGGGAATTGGATAGTCAAACGCCTGCAGCATCGGGGTTAAAAAGTTGCGGCGAACATTGATGTATATGCTGCGCCGCCCGTCTCCGTCGAGAGGTCCACTGCCTGGCCGACCGCGCCCGTTCATGTAGGCCGTCAGGTATGGCAAGACACCTGGACCGAATTGATTCCTGGTCAGCCTGCCAGACACAGCCAGGATCGAATCGCGGATGACCTCAGCCTCGAGTCGCATGACCGGCATCTTGTGCCAGAGTCGGTTTTGAGGATCTGCGGCATCTGCGGCGGCATCCCCCTGGCTTGCCATGCGGTAAGTGCTGGAGAGCAACAACCGACGATGCATCCGCTTCATCGACCAGCCATCCTGGATGAACTCGCGAGCCAGAAAATCGAGTAATTCTGGATGCGATGGCAACTGCCCCATGTGCCCAAAATCATCGGGCGAGCGAACGAGTCCCTCCCCAAAATGGTGCTGCCAGATGCGATTCACGATGACCCGCGCGGTGAGTGGATTCTTGGGGTCGACGATGCGATTCGCGAGTTCCAGGCGACCGCTGCCGTTAGTAATGGCGGGTTGATTGGCCCCCAGGACCTCGAGCAAACGCCGCGGAACTTCTTCGCCCTGAGTTTTATGATTGCCCCGAATGAAGACGCGTTCGTTCTCTGGCGTGCCATCAGTCATCGCGATGGCACGATTGGGGACCGGGATGGCTGCCTCAAACTGAGCGAGTGCGGTCGACAGCCTGGCAAACTCGGCCTGTGTGGCCGCAGGTTGTTGGGACATCGCGTTCGGTAGAGAACCAAACAGGCCGTCCCGATAGAGCCAGGTGGCAAGTTCCGCGACGCTCAGGCTAGTAATGTCCTGATCGTGTTCACCAAACTTCACGGCCTGTCGCAGCAGTTCGTGTAAACGTGCCTGCAGATCGGCGGGTGACTTGATTTGTGGATCTTTTACCAGCTCCATTGCGGTCGCGCTGGGGGGAGCCGGGGGCGGGCCGCCGTTCGCCAGGACAATCCGATCGACAGCAATCGTGCCGTCGCTATCGTCAATGAACTCCAGATAGGCGCGATGACCGGGCCACATCTTGACATTCATTTCCATCCAGACGTACTTGTCCGGACTGCCCGGATTGAGGACTAGTCCGCCATAGATGGGATTCTGAATCAAGTGGAATTCGTCCATCACCAGCCGGATGCGGGTATCCTTCCCGGCAACTCGAATCCAGATGCGATCGCGGTCCAGCGTAAACGTGGGCGATCGCAGGACTCCCCGGAGTCGGGGCGATAAGCTGCCGCTGTGTGCCGCGCCGGACTGGAAGCCGGAGGGCAGAGGACGCTGCAAGGCGTGCAGTTGAAGGACGTCCGCCGTATTGACGGGACGATCGCCAAACGCGTAGCCGCTGACGAACCAGTCGCCAAAATCGGGTCGATCGAAGTCAGCCAGATCATAGGCATCTTCTTGCGCCTGTTTCGATTTCTTGGCTTGATCCAGCAATCGCCTGGAAAGGTCGGCTCGAGCCGTGGGGAACTGTTCCGCCGGCACTGCGGTCAGGGCGGCCCAGGCATGTAAGGGATGCTCGGCATCCTGTGCCGCAGATTTCTTCTCGGCGAGGTAGCGAGTAAGAATTTCCCGGTCGAGACCCAGTTGTTCAGTGGCGGCTTTCAGCGCGGCGTCATCGGCTGGAGTGATCTCGTTGGCAGCCACCAATTTCGGCCATGCCTGCTCGATCTGCGTGGTACGTGTTGCATGGACGGCCTGTCGGGCCAGCTGCGCGATCTGCGACTCTTGTGCCCGCAACTCGTCCAGACGACGGGCCCAGGGTTCTGGATCGTCGATGAAGGCCTGCTGCATGCGTGAGCTTTGGAGGAAACCGAATAGCGCGTAGTAGTCCGTGGTGGGGATCGGATCAAACTTGTGATCGTGACACCGGGCACAGCTGACCGTCATGCCCATAAATGTTTTACACAGGACATCAATCTGATTGTCGACGCGAGCGGCCTCTTCAGCGCGAATATCCACTGGAGAATGCTTGGCCTCACCGAGCCAGAAGAAGCCGGTACCGATTACCGACTCGTTGAACTTTTCAGTGGGGTGCCGCCGAGGTTCCCGCAGCAAGTCTCCGGCGAGGTGCTCGATTACGAGCTGGTTGTATGGCAGATCGGCGTTGAACGCGCGAATGATATAGTCGCGATACCGCCAGGCATTCGGTATTTCATAGTCGAACTCGTGGCCGTAGGTCTCGGCAAAGCGGACCAGATCGAGCCAGTGGCGTCCCCAGCGTTCGCCGTAATGGGGCGAATCGAGCAGGCGGTCGACAACTTTCTCATAAGCTTGCGGTGTTTCGTCCGCGAGAAAAGCATCAATCTCCGCAGCCGAAGGGGGCAGGCCGATCAGATCAAATGAGACGCGCCGCAACCACGTCCGCTTGTCGGCTTGCGGTGCAGGTTCAAGCCCCTTGGCTTCCAGTGCTGCCAGGATGAAACGGTCACTGTCGGCGGTCGGCCAGTCTCGTCGCTTGACCACAGGCGGTGAAACTTGAGCGAGCGGTTGAAAGGACCAGTGCTTGGCGCGTTCGGCCAGATTGAACTCACCCTTAGTCGCTCCCTTTTTGACTGGAACAGGACTCGCGGGCCACTTTGCCCCGGAATCAATCCATTTAGTCAGGATGGCGATTTCTTCATCCTTGAGTTTGCCCTTGGGGGGCATCTTCAGGTCCACGTCATCATATCGAATGGCTGCCACAAGGCGACTTTCTGCGGCTTTCCCGGGGACAACTGCGGGGCCTGTGTCGCCACCCGTAAGCAGGGCTTCGCGACTATCCAGCAGCAGCCCACCCTTTTGCTTCGTGTCGACGCTGTGACATTGATAGCAATGGGCGGCAAGCAGCGGGCGAACTTCTTTTTCGAAGTATTCGATTTCGGCAGGTGCCGGACTGGGAGTTTCCGCCGCGAAGCCGGGCATGACATGGAGACTGCAGCTCAGCACCAGTAACCATCCGAACTTCAAACACTTCTGGCCCATAGCATCCTCTCGGAGGCAGGGAACTCCCGCCTGATCCAGACCAATTCAGCAACCGATTTCCATCAACCTCTACTGTAACATGGCGGCTGAGGAGGGGACAGAGCCGCCCGGGGGTGTCCGACGCAACCACGTCATTTCCGCCACGCAGAGTCTGTGGGGGTCACACCTGACCGGATAGCTCCAAGGCCAGCTGCAACGCCTCGTCGAACGTCCGGATTCGATCCTCGAGTTGTGCGTCGCGTAGAGCGTCGAGGATGACCTTAAATTGCTTTCCGGGTCGCAATCCATTGCGGATCAAGTCGTCCCCCGAAATCAGGGGAGCGGGATTAATAATTTCGGCGGGAGTCGTCTGGAGGAATGTCTCGCAGAATTCGACATCAGCCAGTGTACCACCGGACGCCGCCTGACGGGCCCGTGTCAGCGCCAGCAAGTCGCCAGCAAATGGATGTGTCAGTAACCGCTTCAGACGGGACAATGAAAATTGTACAGCACCTTGAATCGCGTCCGAATGAGTTTCCAGCCAGACAATGCGATCCGTTTCGTCATTCGACAGCTTCAAACGCAAGCACATTGCGTGTGCGGCAGCGGGGGAATAATCCGGTACGCCACATAGCCAGGTGGCCAGTACTAGTTCCAGGTGGGGGGCGGCCAGAAGTCCGACCGCATGCAGCGCCTGCTCCCACAATCGTATTGCCGACTTTTCCGGGCTCAGCATTGAACGCGATTCGGGAAAAACAAACTCCAACAAACATGTGTCGGCCGCCAGTTGCAGGGCCTCCACACGGTTGGGGTGCGTCAGCATGCGTTTCCACTCCTGGGTGATCCGCTCCGCACTGACCACCGTGATCTGCGCGGCCATCGTGCGAATGGCATCCCTCGTCTGTGTGTCGAGTTCAAACTTCAGTGTGGCGGCAAATCGAATGGCCCGTAGCAGGCGAAGTTTGTCTTCGCGAAAGCGCTCCAGCGGATCGCCAATCGCACGGACCAGTTTTCGCTGCAGATCCGCCTGTCCTCCAACGAAATCCAGAACTTCTGACCGCAACGGATCATAAAACATGCCGTTGATCGTGAAGTCGCGGCGCTGCGCGTCTTCTTCCGGCGTCGAGTACACCACGTGCTCAGGTCGGCGACCGTCAAGGTAAGGCCCTTCGGTCCGAAAAGTGGCGACTTCCACATCACCCGCTGCACCGGGACCATGCAGCAGAATGACTCCGAAGCAGGCTCCGACCGCACGACTGTGCCTGTGTCCGAACAGATCACGGACCTGCTCCGGGCGGGCATTAGTTGCGACGTCATAATCCTTGGGCGTTTTGCCCAGCAGCAGATCTCGTACGCAACCGCCCGCCCAATAGGCCATGTATCCCGCTTCACGCAGGCGCGAAACGACATCGAGAGCAAATTGTCGCGAAGCAGGCATTGTTCGTCATTTGTTCGCACTGCGTACGCGGCGCGTCCGCAGTGGGGGATTGGAATATCAGCGGTGAGTTCCGGGTGAAACACTCGGCATGCAAATCGTACTCAAAGTCTTCCGGCCTCGTGCCACATGGCTGCCCCATTCACAGGGTCGAATCACTCTGCAATGAGAATTGTGCAGTCACTGCGATTCCGCTGTGACGCAGATCGAACCACCTCGAGCTTACTTGCCGACGACCGTCCCGGCTCCCTGCAATGCTGGCAAATCGACAGTGTCCTTGCCATGCGTGGTGCTCATCGCATTGAAAACCTGCTGATCAACGTCCGCTGAGACGAATCGCACACTGCCATCCGCAAACAGGACGAAGGCCCCGGCCTTGGCCCCCCCCGCCGAACCAAAACCCGATTTCGGGGCGAAGCTGTTGGGGCGCGCTCCACGTATGGTGGCGCCGCCACCGACCGCCCACGGCGAAGCCAGTTCGCCGCTGCCGACCATCATTACTGTCTGACTGAGACCGTCCGTAATCATTTCGGGAGTGGCAATCTGGTTGTAGCCAAAGATGCCAGCCTTGGGATCATTTCGATCAAGTGCCGCCGCGAGTGGCCCCCCTTCTTCTTCGACGCCGGACATCCCGACAAAATGCGTCAGCCCCATGTCAGCGTAAGGCACTCCCGACCATTGCTGGCGGGGATCAGCCGGATTGAGAAATTCGGGGATCACCGCGTGGGCCACTCGGGCGTTCTCGGGATCGGTCAGCAGAAACTTCGGGTTGATGCGCTTGTGCAACGCCTGATGTCCAAGGAACGGCAGCAGATGGACCATCCAGCTAGAGCCGCGACTACCGAATCCACCGCTCGCGGCAGCCGTATTGGCGGAATCGCGAGCTTCCTGCAGAGCCTTGTGAACGGCCGCCAAAGGCCCAGCCGAGAGGGGATCGCCGAAGGGAGTTGTCCCAAGTGCATGCAGAATATGTCCGGCAAACGGAATGTTTTCGTCCCGGACGTCAAAATGATAAGCGAACTGCACGAAGCCCCCCTGCTGATATACCCATTGCCCACCGAACTGCTGTCCTCCCGGCATGCCGGGATTCATCATCCCCGGGGGCTGAGCACCGGGGGCCGCAGCAGCAGGAAAGGCGCCTGGCTGCGGATTAGCAGGGAGGGCCCCAGGCATGGGATTCGCGGCATCCGTTCCCGGATTCGCTACTGCTGGTGCGGGGGTTGCGGCGGCTACGACGACTTGTGGTGCCGGCGGCGCTACGGGCTGCAGTCGATAATCGATCGCAGGGACAGCGTTCACATTGACCGGTTCCGGAATGACACCAACCTTGCTGACGAGATTGGATTGGGAATTGGGGCCGCCCGGCCCCCCCGGTGCCATACCAGGGCCTCCGGCCGGCATCGCGCCCGGACCGCCAGGCATCGCACCTGGCCCACCGGGCCCACCGGGGCCGTTGGCACCGCCACCGGTCCCCAGGAGATCGGGGATATACCGTCCAGACCGGCCGATGCGTTGCCGCGCAGCGGTCGTCAGGAATTGATCCAGTGGCAACTTGGCCTTCTGTGCTGCTGCGTCAGATTCAAACAGGAAGCCCCCCATGATGGTCACGCCAAACTGAT
>CAZQUW010000009.1:14661-29409 GCA_964596215.1 uncultured Planctomicrobium sp.
GCTGCTGCGTCAGATTCAAACAGGAAGCCCCCCATGATGGTCACGCCAAACTGATCGCCGATTGCGGCAGTTGTCCCCCCGGCTGCTCCGGGAAATGCCCCTGGACCGGCTGGCATGGCCCCTGGAGCGCCCGCGGGCATCATTCCGGGCTGAGTGCCCGCCGCACCGGACGTGGAGTTGGCAGCTAACGTTTTACCATCGAGAATCATGCCGATGCCAAACGCCTTCAATTCCTCGAATGGCTGGCGATATCGCCCGAGCAACGGCAAACCGCCTTTGAAGTAGGTCTCGGCGGCAGCACTGTCGCCCGCCATCCAGAAATCGGAATCGGCCTGGTTGATCGTGCCCAGACCTTGCTTAATCAGCAAGGCAGCCGATTTGCGCAAGGCCGATTCGACTGTCGTTTTGCGACCGATGATGACAGTTCGGGAATCGGCCACGGCCAGAAAGTGGGTTGCCCCGGCGTCACCGGGCAGAGGCCAGACTCGGGATTCCTTGGGAATCTTGTCACCACCGAGCGCCTGACGCAGTGCTTCCAGATTGATGTCCGTCGCTGTGATGATGCACAGCGCTTGTTCGGTGAAATCGCCGCTAGCGGCGGCCCAGAAGGATTCGATCTGATTGGGGGGCAAGCCAATCCGCGCAAGCGCGGTCGTCAGCGGAGCGAACTGAGACAGAAAGGACGCTGCGGCTTTATTGGGCGACTTGGCGACGGCAGCAGGCAGCCCCCCGACTGCGAAAGTCACGTTGGCCGGCATATAGACCATGGGGTCTTTGGGTGCAGCCACGGGGGCCGCCGCCGGTGGCTGCCCTCCTGGAGCACCGGGCATGCCAGCCATCGCACCTGGCCCCCCCGGCATCGCGCCCGGGCCACCGGGCATCGCACCAGGTCCCATACCTGGTGGCGGTCCAGCGGGCGCCGCTGGCGCGGCATTGTTATTGGCAGCAGGCGGCTCGGCCGAGCCACCACCGCAACCTGTCAGCCACACGCACAACCCACCGACCACCAGCCATGATACGCTGCGGACCATAATTGTCCTTTGTTCCGAAACCCCGTTAAACAACGGAGAGCTATTTCCAGTGTTCCAGCAACTCGCAATTCGCGGGCGGAAAAACTGACTTAATGTCTGCCGACTTGAACCAGCCGAAATGTCAACTCGTCTTACATTCGAGTAACCCGGAACGGCTTAAGTGAAACCTGAGTCTGGCAGACGGCAGAGTGAAAGTCAATTGGGGTTAGATCAGCCTGGATTCCATATCCAACCTAACCGCTACCCGTGGTTTTATTCGGCTGATCTGGAGTCCTCAACAATTGACAGTCTATTGTAGATTTGTCTATTATCCTTCTCCAGTCTCCGTCAAGTCGCGACGGCCAACTCTCACATCTTGCGAGGAAAAACCATGCTGTCCAATGCTCTGCTGTTTGCCCAGGTCGATGACGCCCAGGGAGGTGGCGCGATCGGAATCGTTGTCAACTTGATCGTTATCGCTCTCGCGATCCTGGTGATCATTGGAAACTGGAAGTTGTACGAAAAGGCCGGCAAGCCCGGCTGGGCATCGATCATCCCGATTTATAATGTCGTCGTCCTGCTGGAAATTGTCGGCCGTCCCATCTGGTGGATCATCCTCATGCTGATTCCCTGCGTCAGTTTGATCGTGGCAATTGTCGTCGTCATCGACCTCGCAAAGTCATTCGGTAAGGACACACTCTACGGATTGGGGCTTGTGTTCCTCCCCTTCATCTTCTTCCCCATGCTCGGATTCAGCGATGCCAAGTATATCGGCCCAGCTGCCAAGGCCCCGTAGGCCTTTCGCTTGAGAACCAGTTAAATTTAAAAGGCCCGGTTGAATGAATTCAGCCGGGCTTTTTTATTGATCGGAAATTGTCAATCGGTACCGGGCCATCGCTGGCGAGAGATCGGTTCCCGTGAAGTTATCAGGCGATAGACAGATACCGCCTTTCATTCCTGTGCTTGATCTGCGGGCGCCCACGTGGAAACGGACTAGACCAGGTCCAGCGGCCACCACAAACTGGGATCGTGATCGAAGGGGAATTCGGCCCCGACGGCGAGGTACTGATCGCCTAACTCATGGTCCCGCAAGTGATAGTAGAATCCAATTCGGGGATTCGATTCGGGTTCGTATCCGTGAAGCAACTCCGCGGGGAGCCAGACTTCGAGCACGTAACCGTTATCCCGCACCACTGAGTGCGTGACTATCAGTTTCGGGTCGCCTTGAGGTGCCTCTTCCTTGGCGCGTGCGATGGGCAGTTGTCGCGCCACGGGTTGAGTACGATCCTTTAAGGCCCCGGTGGGTAACACGCAAAAATGATGGCAGAAGCGGCTGGCGCGATGGATGTTCTGCGTGCTGCGGGTGTCGATCCACAGATTCAACCCATCTGAATTGAGCAATTGCGCGTAGTCACCACGCGGGGCGAATTTCTTCCCCGTGACTTCAACGCGACAGCCGATCCCCTGTTCGTTCCACGCGAGTCTGATCTCACCAAACCGCTTCCCCTGAGCCAGTTCCCCGATATCGGTCAGGGCATAATCAGCATTCAGCTGCAGTGGTGCACCGCTGTTGCGGGGTAACTTCGAAGCTTTGCGAACCGGCAACGCCATGCGAAACAGGAACGCGGGGGGAATCAGTTCATTCATGGAAAGCAAATCAATTTTGAGACTGCGGACTTCACGAGACAGTACATTTTAGGCAACGGACCGCGCCGTGGCCAATTCGAGCACCCGAGTTGAGGATCAAAGCGAGACGCTGACGGCCCCGTGACGCTGCCGCGTTTGCTGTTGCGAAATTGAAGTCTCGATATAGTTCAATGCTAAACTGAGCATTCTGCGGCGAACTCATTGGAACTCAAAATGCGGGCTCGCCGTTGCCCAGTTCATCGACAATCCAGGGGACCCAGGCCAGGCACAACTGGGTCACCTTGATGTCGGTTTTCTTCGGTGATACCGCGATCTCTTCCAGTTTCAGGGACTCTGGATTGGTGCCGTCAAAGATTTTGGCGGCTTCGGCCTGGAACTGAGCATCCAGATCCTGCCAGCGCTGCTGGACAGCCTCGACGGTTTCTTCGGCCAGTCCGATATCCTGGCGATCGTTCAGGACACGCGTCGCGGCCCGAACTGATGTCACGGCTTTATTGGCCGTCGCGGCGCTGGCCAATTTGCGGCCGAATAATGCCCCCAGAATCGAGGCCCCGACCTGTGCGGCTGCAGTCATCGTGGAGGCATTGGCTTGAGACTGCTCTTTTTCCACCCGCTGCTGTGCCTTCCGCAACTGCTCCTGCAAAGTTGCCAGTTTCGGTGCGTACTTGGCTCGCAGCTTTTCCAACTTTAAGTCGCGCTGCTCCTTCAAGTCCTGCACGATGCGGATCCGGAAATCGCCTTCCGCTTCTTCGGGGTGCGAAGTCTCTTTCAATGCAGCGCAGCGATAAACCTTCAACCGCTGCGTGCGGTAAATATGGTCCCGCAGTGCCGTGCCCAACTCGGTATACAGCTTCGGTCGATTGAGTTCACTCGGCAGACTGGCGAATTCGCCAGCATCCGGCGGGGCAGCCTGCTGTTCGAATTCTTCACGGGACAGAATGGCCTCGTCCCACAACGTCGGTGAGATCTCTTCGACTGCCGGCAGGAGGAAATTGACGTCTTGTGTGTAATCAACACCCATGCTGGCCTGCACAAAATGGACTCGCGCCGCCCCCAGCAGCCCCGGCCGGTGCAACAGCTTGGAATTGGGCGGCACCATGGTCCCACAAGCGAGAAACGTCTCTTCAATGCCGGGGGCAATCATCGGGCGGGATTGTCCGATGGCATCTCCCACCATGGCGCGGTGGCTGACTGCTTCTGTAGACGCGGAGTGCCCCCCCCTTTTTTTGTCCTGCATCAGCAGGCTGATCTGCTCGCGATTGATGGGGCCGCGCAAGTACGACAAAGCCCATCGCGATTGAAAGACCACCGGCTGATCTTCGTGGACATTATTCATCAGAAATACGCGTTTTCCCAAGCCCGCCAGAATCCGTTCCATCCGCTGGCGATCGAACTGGGCCCCCGCAGCGGCCGACGCACCCTCCAGACCTTCGAGAACCCGCATCTTGTCGCGTTCAGTCTGCAGCCGTCCCAGAAACCAGGTTCCCGCATTGGACAAGCCTTTGTAGTCCAGATCGACAGGGTTCTGGGTTGCCAGAACGACTCCTAGTCCAAAAGCCCGCGCCTGCTTCAGCAGCGTCAGCATCGGCGTCTTCGAGGGGGGATTAGCAGTGGGGGGAAAATAGCCGAAGACCTCATCCATATAGAGCAAGGCCCGCAGGCTGGTGGTACCGGTCTGGTTCCGCATCCAGGCAATCATCTCATTCAGCAGAATGGTCACGAAGAACATGCGTTCGGAATCAGAAAGATGAGCGATCGAAATGATCGACAAGCGCGGCTTGCCGGCGGCGGTATACAGCAGTTTCTGAATATCGAGCGGTTCCCCTTCCATCCAGGCGGCAAACCCCGGTGAGGCCAGCAGATTATTGAGGCTCATGGCGAGCCCGAATCGGGCCTTTGCAGGATAGAAGCTCTCCAGATCCAGAATGCCGATCTTATCGAAAGGGGGTTGCTGAATGGACCGGATCAAGCTCGGAATATCGACATCTTTCCCTTCACGCCAGGCCCGATCGAGCAAATTGGATAACAGGATATGCTCGCGACTTTGCAGCGGATCGACATCGATTCCGACGAGCGCCAATACCCCGGCAGCGGCGGCGGAGACCCGTTCCCGCATGGCTTCGTTGTTTTGCAGCGTGGCAGCCGACGGTGCGGAAAAAGTTCTTAAGACGGTCAGGGGCAGGCCCGCGGTGCTGCCAGGCGTGTAGATCGAAATGTCGACGGCATCCTTAAACCGCTGGACCCGCGCGCCATCCTGACCCCATTCATCGAGCCCTTTACGCCAGGTCTCGGCCGTCTGTTGCGCGAACTCATCCGTACTGAGTCCCTGACGCTCGGCCTCCGCAACGTCGATCCAGGGGCGAAAGTCGGCCGGTTGCAGTTCGGGAAAGGCCAGCAGCAGATTTCCAAGGTCCCCTTTCGGGTCGATGCAAATGGCAGGAATGCCGTCGATTGCAGCCTCTTCCAGCAGTGACAGGCAGAGCCCTGTTTTGCCGCTGCCTGTCATCCCCACGCACACCGCGTGCGTGGTGAGGTCCTTGGCGTCATAGAGGACCAGCTCATCGGTAACCTTGCGTTGATCCTGATCGTAAACTTTGCCGAAGTAAAACACACCGAGCTTTTCAAAGTCCTGCATGATGGCTCTCTGGATGTCTTTATCTGTTGCAGCCGTAGTCGCCAGACTTCCGGATTCAGTGACATGTTGAAGAAATTGAACCGCGGGGACGGCGAGGCGGTGAAAGATCTCAATCACAATTCGCAGGCCCGCGGTCAAACTACGTGGTTACTGATGCGTGATTATCACCATTAATCTCATCCAATAAATCCTGCACTCGATGTTCCAGTTCTCGTGTCAGCAAATGAGCCCCATCTTCTAAAGTCACATAGGGTTCGACGGCAATGGGAGTACCGAATTTCAGCACGACTCGCCGATCCCCTTTGATCGTGGGGTATGTCAGTCCGAGGATGTCCTCTTCGAATTTATCAACAATCTCCGCCAGTCGTTCGCACGTCGGTTGACTGTCGGCGTAGTCCCCCGGGTAGCTGAAGAGTTGCACGACAAAAAACAGGTCTTCCATTTCCGATAGCAACCGCGTACGTTCGCCTTGAGGCAGGTCTGAAGATTGCAATCTGCGGATATGGTGGCGACGCACGTTTTTGACTCGCTCAGGAATAATATTCCCTTGAGATTTAATTTCCGACTCGGCTTCAATCCGCGCCAGGAGCGATTCGGCCAGATCGTCCAGTCGCGATGATAATGTTCCGGTCTGTGATGCTCCCAGGTATTCCAGTTCCTTTAAGGACAGCACTGCATTCGCGATCCGATAGATGCGATCTTTCACAGACAGCCGGGGGCGGTCACGCCAGTTAAAGCGACGCTCAATGGTCTGAATGCTCTGGACCAGGCGGGGTTCAGGGTCTCCTTTATACCAGGCCTTTAATGCTGTCGGAACGATCATAATCGGTCGCCCTGCCCGCCTGGCTGCCGAGATCGCCATGGCCGCAGCCCCATCGCGGAAGGGGGTCAGCCGATCGTTGGTGTGATAGATCTCCCCCTCAGGAAACACCACGAGCGGATGCGGGCTGGTCTTGATAATGTCCACCGCCCGCTTGATGGCTCGCAGATCACTGGTCTCGCGATCAATGCTGAAGACCCCATGCGTCTGCAGCATCCAGCGTTCCCACGGTCCACTCATGGCAAACAGTTGCCAGGAAGCCAGAAAATAGAACGGCCGCCTGACCCGGGCTGCTGCTTCGAACAGAACGTAAGCATCGAAATGAAACGAGTGATTCGGCGTGATCAGCAGGCCGGTTCCGCTGGCGATCGCAGCCTGCAGAGGGCCGATGCCGCTCACTTCAATCTGCGTGATCCGTTGTTGGCTCTTCAGACGCCACAGCCGATGATACCGCAGCAAACGCACCCAGAACGGCCGAAGCTTGGGAGCCCACCATTTCGGAGGCACAGCGTAAGGCTGCTGATTCATGTGTGCCTTTGAGTATGGTCGAAATCGTTCAGGTGAGTTCTTGGGGTGCTGACTCAACTCGATTTATGCTGTGGTATCCCGGCGTCGACTCTGCGGGCGAGAAACGAGCCGCCAATCATCACGATCAGCCATCATTACAGTAAACCCCGTTCTCGCAATTCCTGCACATTGCCGGGAGCGCTTTGGACGACCCGATCGGTTGTGTACTTCAGAATTGCCAATCCGGCCAGATCAGCTGGGGCCGTAATAATGGCGACCCGGTCTTCGTCTTCGGCATCCAGTTGCCGCTGCAGTTTGGCGACTGCTTCTTCGATCTGATCGCTGACGATCCGTTCCGGACCGCTGGCGTTGGTAAATCGCAAATTGGAAAAGGCCGCAGTCCGGGAAATCAGGAATTCCAGGGCCCGCTCGTCTTCCGTTTCCTCGAAGAAGTTGAGGAACTCAGGGCCATCACTGTCGGGGCGAATAATGAGCGGCCGTGTGACTTTGACCTCGCCCTTACGAATTTTCACCATTCGTTCGGGTGGTTCGCCTTCGGTGACCAGCAGATATTCCAGCACCGACTCGCCAAACGTGAATAACGTGAACTGCACCGGCCGGACGATCTGGATCGATTCCCACGCGGCATGCAGGCGACGCATTACATCAAAATCATCAAACATGGGCTCTTGCCATTCAATTCCGCTGAAGACCGCGATCAGTAGCCACACGGCGGTATCCGTTCGTCGCATTCGCAGGATTGTCGCACATTGGGGGCTCGCGTGTCACCCATACCGACATTCCCGCGCATCGACTGGCAACGTTTTATCTCAATCTTTCGTTTCTGTCAGTCGCTCCCCATGGAACCGCCCGCACTACGACAAAGGTGACCGCACAGACGAACTCCACGGTTGCAATATTCCGTCGGACAGTTTGCCGGAACGGAAATTGCAAAACCAATGGGCCGAAGTGTACAGCATGTTGAGTCAGCATACTCACCAGTCTGAGAGCAGGTCCAATTGCCGCTCGACTGCCTGACCAGAGGACGTGACTTGATTGAATTTCAAAAACAGTCCCCAACTTTGACAAAGAATTCAGTCCCACCGGTCCGGCAAAGCAACGAAACTTAAACGGTGATCAGATTTTCGCTCAAGTATGCCTGTTTCGCGACCGGAAGAAACAAATAGCCGAAGCCGATTCGACGTCGACCTGATTGAAAAAATGACAATGCCACTGTCATTCTTACATAACCCTTGAACCACCCAGCATTTGCCGCAGTAAAACGCTATAGCTGTGATTTGAGGTAATTGCTAGAATCCCGGCCTACACTCATACAACTGAGTCACAACTGGCTGCGGAATCAGCAGTTACAACACGGCAAGCGTCGGCGGAGATCGGCGTCATCGTGCAACATTTATCCCTCACAAACTTCATCTGTCGTACGGAAAGGATTCTGGCGCAGATGCCCTTACTCAACAAATCGATGCGGCTGGCGGCAATCACGTCCTGTGTCATCGGGATGTATTGTGCGGAGTCATTTGCCCAGTCACCCCCGCCGGCACCTCGCAAGGTGGCGGGCGCTCCGGGCAAGGCGCCCTTAAATAATCGTCCGCCCCTCGCTGGAAATCGCCAGGCGCTCCCCCAGGCACAGCCGTTCCGGATTCCGAAGCTCAGTCCGGAAATGGAAGACATTCTGGTCGAGTGGGAAGAAAAATCGGCACAGATCAAGCGTCTCGAGGGAACTTTCGTTCGCACGACGTACGATTCCGTGTTCGGTGTGGAGCTGGTTTCTGAAGGCAAGTACTGCTTTCAATTTCCAGACTTGGGTTCCTTCCACCAGACAGGTTCCGCGAAAGCAGAAGGCCAAAAAGGAAATCGTTTTGTCCAGAAGCCGGGGCCGGATGAGCGCTGGGTTTGTGACGGAACTCGCATCCTGAAAATTAACGACAAGGCCAAGGAGTTCGAAGAGGTCGAGATCCCCAAAGAAGATCGCGGCCAGAACATTCGTAATTCGCCATTGCCGTTTTTATTCGGGATGAAGGCTGCCGAAGCCAAGCAGCGTTATACATTCGAGTTGAATACCCAAAAGACCAACGAGTCCACGATCTGGTTGAAGGTCTATCCGCTGCTCCAGCAGGATCTGGCCAATTACTCCAAGGCGGAAGTCATTCTGGATCGCACCAATTGCCTCCCTCTGGCAGTGAAACTTTATGACACGACGGGGAACAAAGAAGACGTTTATCTCTTTAACAAGAAGAACATGACCGTCAACGGTCGAACCTGGACCCGCTGGCTGACCGGTATTGATCCATTGAAGCCCGATCTGACGCGTTATCACAAGATGATTGCTCCTGCCAATGCCGGAGCTCCGCAGGGCCAACAGCTGGCCGCTCCGCCGACCAATCGACGCAATGCAGCCGTGCAGCCCGCGGGCAACAGAACGCTCGGACCAAAGTCGTTGCCGCAACGGACTGCTCAGGTGCCGGATGATGATGAACCACCAGCTCGGGCGACGACCAGAAAACGCACTGTGCCGTAGTTTGTCACGGGAGCTTGCGGCCTCCAACCCACAGGGCGACAGGCCGCAGCTTCCCGCGGTCAGCCATTGGGCTCCGGATTCAATCTGGCGGCGTATGAGCCCCGTGCTCCGTTCGAGCCTGTTTTCGGCCGTCGACTGTGGTATCGTAGACCATCAACTCAGGTTTTGATTGTCTCCCCACTGCGGCCCCGCGATGCGTTTTCTTCGAACTGTCCGAGCCTATTTTCGGGCCCTGTTTACTGGTCGCAGCTACGGCCGGTTGCAGTTTGACGAACAGTTCTTTTCGAACGGAGAACGATTTCGGTTTCTCTCGCCGCAAAGTTCCCCCCTGTGGCGAGCCCTCCTGTTTGGGGTGTGGCTCTATCCATTCACGATGGGGGGCAAAGTGCTGATTGCGGGCTTTTCGCTCGCGTTCCTGATTGGCGCGGTATCCGTTGATGTCCCCATGTACCAGATCTTCGTAGCGCTGCTGGCGCTGATTCTGGTGACGTCGACGGTCGGCTCGATCTTTCGCTGGGGCCAGCTGGAGATCACCGGCAACTTTCCGGAAAAGGCCACGGCCGGCACGACGATTACCGGGCAGTTCACGATTCGCAACGTGGGACGGTTGCCCCTGTATGATTTGTCTGCGGGCTGCTTCCTGCCACCGCGGAACTGGGAAGTCCACAGGATTCCGTTGATGGTGCCAGCGTTGGAGCTCGGAGAAACAGCGGTCATCCCCGTCTCCCTGACGCCACTTTGCCGCGGTCCGTATCAGCTGCCTCCCGTTCGCGTCTTCACAACCTTTCCCTTCAATTTGAATCGCAACCAGATCGGTATGCAGCGCAGCAGCCAGATTCTGGTCCTGCCGCGGTTTCATCCGATTACCAACATTCGACTCGATGTCGGGAACCGTTATCAGCCTGGCGGGATCTCGTTGACTTCGAATATCGGTGAGTCACCCGAGTACATCGGTAACCGCGACTATCAGCCGGGTGATTCCCTGCGTCGAATTGATTTTCGCTCATGGGGACGGCTGGCGCGGCCGGTCGTGAAAGAGTATCAGGAAGAGTACTACTGCCGAATCGCGCTGGTGCTGGATACCTACGTGGCGACCCGTCGGCCCGCACCGCGATCGGGTTACCCCGGGTTTGAGGCGGCGGTCAGTCTCGCCGCGAGTGTTGCCGACGCGTTGGCCCGCGGGGAATACATCATCGATCTGTTTGCCGCTGGCCCAGAACTGCACATCTTCCGCGCCGGGCGACATACGGCTCACCTGGAGAATGTGCTGGAGATTCTCGCCTGCGTGGGCCGTTGCCGGACAAATCCGTTTGATACCTTGGGGCCCGCCCTGATTAATGAGCTGGGGCAAATCTCGACCGTTGTGTGTGTCTTCCTGGACTGGGACGATCGCCGCCGACAGCTGGTTCAAGCGGCCCAGGAAGCGGGGTGCCATGTGAAAGTGATGGTCGTTCGGGATGGAGCCACCACACTGCCGATTTCGGCACTGGACCGGCTGGATATCGCCCAGTATTCGTCCGCGCAAGTGACCGGCGGCAAGCTGGAAGAACTGTAAGCCATGGGACCGATAGCGACGAGTTGGAGAGGCCCGCGATGACCAACCCGGTTCGCAGCAAACAACAAATCTGCAGGACATCATCGCAACTCTCAATCTGCCATAGTCGTCTGAAAATCTGTTCGAAAGAGCACGATTGATGAGCACATCCCAGCCCCTCGACGTCTCGACTGACACACTCCAGCTGTGGCGGCAGGAGCGGCTGTGGCCGGTCATTTACAACATTCTGGCAGTCACGATGATTGCCGGGATATTGTGGCTGAACGTACTCGACGTGCGAACCGGCAGCGTCCGGTTGTTCTACGGATGCCTGGCGATCTGGTTGCTTGTCTCGTTTTTCGTGCGTCGTTTTCGCAGATGGCAGTTCACTCGGAAAGCTGGACCGGCATCGGCATCGGCATCAGACGGTTGGCTCGATACGGGACTCGGCGGCCTGGAACTCGTGTTGTCGGTGCTCATGCTGTTACTGGCTCTGGAGGCCGGGGCGCGAGCCCTCCCGCCGATGAGTAACTCGTCGACCAATTATCCTGGCGCAGACTTTGTCTGGCCTGATCGCCACCGGCGGCGTAACTCTTTCGGACTCAATGACCAGCAAGTTGGTCCCAAGACGCGCGGGCCCCGAATTCTGGTACTGGGAGATTCCTACGTCGAAGGAGCGGGCGTCAGCCGATCCGAACGATTCTGTTCGCAGCTCCAGACGGCCTTGCAAGAATCTCACCCCGAAGCGCAAGTCATCGCCGGTGGTAATTGCGGGTGGAATACGCAGGACGAAGAGCAGTTTCTGATTCGCCATGGCGATGAACTGGCACCCGACATCGTGATCGTGGCCTACGTGTTGAATGATGCGGAGGGGCCAGACCACCTCGCTGCCCAGCCCAGCCGCATGGAACTGTGGCTGCAGACCCGACTGCATTCTTACCTGTGTTACCGCGTGTTTCGCTGGCGTCGTGGAAGCATGACCGAGTATTGGAAGGAAGTGCAGCGACGGCATCAGCCAGACTCACCCGGCTGGCAGGCCGTCGCCGGTTCGCTCACCTCGATTGCGGCCTGGTGCCGAGAACGCAAGATTCCCGCCCAGTTAGCGGTAATGCCGATCTTCTCGCAGGATGCAGTCGTCGGCCGTGGGGTGATGGAACAAGTTGCGGCCCGCTCGGCGGCGTTGGGGTTCCACAGCTTTCAAATGCTCGATGACTTTGATGGCCGCTGGGTCAATTTTGCGGTCAGTCCTTACGATGCGCATCCGAACGCCGCGGGCCATGCCCGGATTGCCGAGAGGCTCGCGGTCGAGTTGCAGCGTCAGGCCCATCAATAACACCGCAATCCAAGCGGATCACAACGGGAATTTCAACAGGCGGCAATCGATCGGACCGTTGTAGAGTTTGTAGCGGGCAGTGGCTTCCAGCCCGAGGTCTCGGGTGAGGCCCAGGTTGCCGGCGAAGAAGAACGCTGTCCAGCCGGTAAAACGTTCGGTCCAGACTTTACCAATCTTCGCGTAGAGTTCGGAGAGGGCGTCGTCTTTGCCGAGGCGTTCACCGTAGGGAGGGTTGACGACCACGATGCCGGGAGTGGGGCTCGGGGGAACGGAATCTTCGATGCGGCGCTGTTCAAATTGGATGACGTGGGCCACCCCGGCCGCTTCGGCGTTCGCCTTGGCGGCGCGGAGGGCGGCAGGATCGCTGTCGGAGGCGAAGATCGGTGCTTCCAGTGTTTCCAGACGCTCGGCTTTCAACGCGGCGACCGTTTGCTGCCAGACCAGGCTGTCGTGGTCCGGCCAGCGCTGGCAACCAAAGCGTTCGCGGTTCAAACCGGGAGCGATCCGCAGTGCTTTACGAGCAGCCTCAATGACCAGTGTGCCGGACCCGCACATTGGATCATACAACGGGACCTTGCCGTTCCAGCCGGTCAGATCGATGATTGCCGCAGCCAGGGTTTCCTTCAGGGGTGCTGACGTATTCTGCACCCGATAACCCCGTTCGTGCAGGCTGGCTCCGGTCGCATCGAGACTCAGAGTACAGCGTCCTCCGGCGAAATAAGCATGGATGCGAATGTCGGGGTTGATCGTGTCAACGTTGGGACGGGCCCCCAGTTCCTGCCGCAGCCGATCGACGATCGCGTCCTTGATCTTCAAGGCGGCGTACTGCGAGTGGTTAATCCCCTTGGCCGCACCAGGTTTGGGAGGGGCCTTGCCACCCCGGGTGGGACTCGTCTGGCGGGATTTGTCGTCGACGTTACGGGACCGGCCCCCTGCCCCTTCGATCGTCGCATAGACTGCCAGGGTTCGTTTGGCATTCAGATAGATTTCCCAGGGGATGCGGCGGACCTGAGAATAGAGCATCTCCGGGTTGGCGGCGGCGAATTCTTTAAGCGGCTTCACAATGCGCGAAACTGTGCGCACCGATAGACAGGCTTTATAGAAGATCGCAGGGGTCGCCGAGAAATGGACGGCACCTACGTACTCCTTGGTTTGGGTGGCTCCGAGACGACGCAACTCATTGGCCGTGACCGGTTCGAGACCGCGCGACGAAATGGCGATGTAGTTTTCAGCATCGGATGCTGGTTGAAAATCTGGCGATGAATGGGAGGGCACTCGCGCAAATCCTTGCTGGGCTGTATTGGGTGAAGCTTGTACTGAGTATGAGGGGACGAGCGTAACGGAGTCAGTCGATATTGCCGACCGTATTCGGGTCTCCGCTCAGACTCTCAATCACTGGCACTCGCACTTCGCGGAAATTGAACCAATTACGATCAAAACACGTCTGACATCTGATGGGTATTGATTCCCCAACTGGCACAGAGTATCACATGCGCTACACGTCAGCGACTGGCCGCGCGATCAAAATGCGGCTGCAATACAGAATTGGCCTGCCACGGAAGGGACGCCGCGCACATTCTAACATCGGTAGCGATTGATTTATCGCACCGTTTCACCAGGGTTTCTCAATACCGGCCCCCAGCGCCTGCGAGTGGATTCCAATTGGTTGACGCGAAAATCCACTCGCTGGCACTTCGGGCTGGTAACCAGCAAAAAACATCATCGGGCCTGGAGTCCGCAGCATCGCATAAGGGTTATGGCATGTTCAGCAAACGTCGATTGACATTCGGAATTGCTTGTTTTTCCTTACTGGGGCTTTGGCTTATGGCTGCGGAAGTCGAACCGGGCGCAATGCGCCAGCGAGCTCAGAAGGCCCAGAAAGAGGGAAACTTTAAGAACGCTCTGGAAGATTACCAGAAGCTGGCACTCAATCCGAAAGACGACCCAGTCCAGGTCAGCGACGATCTGACGAACGCCATTCAGTGCCTGCGGCAGCTCAATCGGATTGATGAAGTGGACGATTTCCGCGACAAGGTTATCGCCGCACACCAAGGCAACTGGCGGCTGCTGCAGACGGCCGCGAAGTCTTTTCTTCACGGTGACAGCCAGGGCTTTATCATCGCCGGCAAGTTCTATCGCGGTTATCGGCGTGGCGAAGGTCGATATGTCTATACCCTGCCCCGAGACCGCCAGCGCGCCTTGCAGTTGTACGAGCAGGCCATGCCACTGGCCATCGACGATGGCGACAAGCACGCGGTGGCGTATTTCTTCTACGAATTCGGCCAGGCCTGGTTGCATGGGGCCAGTGGCGATCAGTCCTGGCGGCTGCAGATCCTCAGCGATTTGAAAGACCTGCCCGATTACGACGACGCGCGTTGGTCAGGTGCCGGTACGACTGGCGCCGCAGTTGATGCGGATGGAAATCCTGTCTACCACAATCTGCCCGCAACATTTGCGGATGCCAAGTCGGACGGCGAACGCTGGCGCTGGACGTGGGCCCAGGCCGCCTTGCTGAATACCGACCTGAAGTCACAAACCCAGGTGCAATTTGCCGACTTCCTGCGGCAGCAGTTCGACGTCCAGACGATGGCTCAATACAACTGGTTCTTCCGGGGCCGCGACGATGATCAGCAACAGACCCCGACCTACGCGTTAGATACCCTGGCCGAAGATGAAACTCTGGCAAAGCTGGCGACCGGGATTAAACGGTTTAAGCTGCCGGA
>CAZQUW010000009.1:29509-49355 GCA_964596215.1 uncultured Planctomicrobium sp.
GTCGAGTTTGAAGCGTGGGAGATCAAGATCCCGCAATTGCTGGAAGACATCAAGAGCTACATGAAAAGCTCGCCGAAACAGCTCGACTGGAATAAGGTCAACATACAAAGCATCGGCCACAAGCTGGTATTTGAGCAGGATCGCAAATATCTGGGCAACAGGATTGCTCAGTGGGGCCTGGATCTACAGCCGCGTCCCAATCATTTTGACCGCCGCGTGACCGTGACAACGCCCCTGCAGAAGGCGGGAGCCTACCTGGTCACCGCCCAACTGGCAGATGGCAATGTCAGCCGGATTATCGTCTGGGTGGCGGATACCGTGATCGCCAAAAAGCAGCTCGACAAGCACGCCTGGTACTACATCGCGGATGCAGTGACCGGCAAGCCTGTGCCCAGGGCCAATATGGAATTCTTCGGCTGGAAGCAGACCCAGATCGCGAATACCAACAAGTACACGATCACCACCAGCAACTTCGCTGAGAAGTCCGACGCCGACGGCCAGATCATCATGGGGCCGCAACGTTTGAGCCCGGAATTCCAATGGATCGCCATCGCCCGCGGTGAGGCTGATCAGCGATTCGCGTATCTCGGGTTTTCGGGAGTCTGGTACAGCGACCGCTACGACCAGGATTACAACGAGATCAAGGTTTTCTCAATTACCGACCGGCCGGTTTATCGCCCATTACAACCCGTGAAATTCAAATTCTGGGTGGCTCATGCGAAATATGACCAGCCTGATAAGTCCGACTTCGCAGGCCAGGAATATCGGATTCTCATCAACAATCCGATGGGCGAAGAGGTCTTCAATAAGACGTTCAAGACCGATGATTACGCCGGACTGGAAGGGGAGTTTATGCTCCCCAAAGATACCAAGCTCGGCAGCTACAATATCCAGCTGCAGGGGCCGAACTTTGGCGGCAACGGATCATTCCGCGTCGAAGAATATAAGAAGCCTGAATTTGAAGTGACGGTCGAGGCACCGACCGAGCCCGTACAACTGGGTGAGAAGATTACGGCCACGATCCACGCCAAGTATTACTTTGGCGCTCCGGTCGTCGAAGCCAGGGTCAAGTACAAGGTGATGCGCACCAAGCACACCGAGCAGTGGCATCCAGTCGGTCGCTGGGACTGGTTCTATGGCCGCGGCTACTGGTGGTTCGCCTCAGATTACACCTGGTATCCCGGCTGGAACAAGTGGGGGTGCATCCGGCCCTTCCCCATCTGGTGGCCTCGCCCGAACGATCCGCCCGAAATGGTGATGGAGCGGGAAGTCGCCATCGGCGCCGACGGCACGGTAAAAGTGGAGATCGATACGGCTGTCGCGAAGGCCATGCATGGTAACGACGATCATTCCTATTCCATCCAGGCGGAAGTCGTCGATCAATCGCGCCGGACCATCGTCGGCAACGGCAATGTGCTGGTCGCCAGGTCGCCGTTCCGAGTCTTCGCCTGGGTCGACCGTGGCCACTATGTGACTGGCGATACGATTGAAGCCAGCTTTGCCGCCCATACGCTCGACCAAAAGCCGGTCGCCGGCCGAGGCACGCTGAAACTGTTCAAGGTCACGTACAACGAACAGCGTGAGCCTGTTGAAACGATTGCCGAATCGTGGCAGGTCGATACGAATGACGAGGGCTACGCCACGCAAAAAATCAAAGCGGGCGTGCCCGGACAGTATCGCTTGTCGTACAAGTTGATCGACAAGCAGGAGCATGTCCAGGAAGGGGGCTACGTGTTTGTGATCCGGGGTGCGGATTTCAACGGAGCCCAGTTCCGGTTCAACGATTTGGAAATCATCACCGACAAGAAGGAATACGCGGCTGGCGACAAAGTCAAACTGTTGATCAACACCGATCGACTGAATGGCACTGTCGCCCTGTTCTTACGGCCGGCCAATGGCGTTTACCTGCCACCGAAAATCATTCGCCTGCAGGGAAAGAGCACGGAGACGGAACTGGAAGTCGTCAAGAAGGACATGCCGAACTTCTTCATCGAAGCATTGACCGTATCCAACGGGAAACTACATACAGAGGTGCGAGAAGTCATTGTCCCGCCAGAAAAGCGCATTCTGAACGTGGACGTACAACCATCGGCGGCCGAGTACCTGCCGGGGGCGCCCGCCAAGGTCCGAATCAAGTTGACCGACCTGGCGGGTAAGGCCTTCGTCGGCACCTCCGTGGTGACAATGTACGATAAAAGTGTGGAGTACATTTCGGGCGGTTCCAACGTTGCCAATATCAAGGAATTCTTCTGGAAGTGGCGACGACACCACAATCCCCAGACCGAGAGCAATCTCAATCTGTACTTCGACAATCTGTATCGCAACGGCGAACACGCGATGAGCTTCCTGGGTGTGTTTGGAGCGTCTGTCGCGGAAGATATGAATGAAATCACTAAAGAACAACAGCGAGGAGCTCCGCGAGGGGGCATGGGTGGAGGTGGCGGCCGATTCGGCATGATGCGCAATCGAGCCATGCTGGCCGACGGCATGGCCATGCCGGCCGCGGCCCCGATGATGGCTAAGGCCGCAGCCGAAAGCAGCCCACCGGGAGCGGACAAAGATGCTGGTAGCGAGGGGGGAGCTCTCGTCGCGCCCACCGTGCGCACGAACTTCGCAGACAGTGCGTTCTGGACTGGTTCGTTGACGACCGATGCCGACGGATTCGCGGAAGTCTCCTTGACCATGCCGGAGAATCTGACCGCCTGGAAGATCAGGACGTGGAGCATTGGCCATGGCAGCCAGGTGGGCCAGGGTGAGGCGGAAGTCACGACCAGAAAAAACTTACTGGTCCGCCTGCAGGCACCACGGTTCTTCGTACAAAAGGACGAAGTGGTCCTGTCAGCGAATGTCCACAACTATCTCAAAGAGAAGAAGACCGTCAAAGTCTTCCTGGAAATCGACGAGTTAAACGGTGCCGAAACGACTGCCTTAAACGCGAAGATCGAACGCGTGGCGGCAGACCAACGCGACTCGAAGACCCCGGGTTGGGAATTGAGCAAGGATGTGGAAATTGAAGCCGGGGGCGAGGTCCGAGTGGATTGGCGAATCCGCATCGACCAGCCGGGTGACATTATCGTACGAATGAAGGCCCTGACCGATGTCGAATCGGACGCCATGCAGCAACAGTTCCCGGTGTATGTACACGGCATGTCGAAAGTCGAATCATACGCCGGCGTTATTCGCCCCGATAAAGAATCGGGCACCATCAATATCAAGATTCCGGGCGAACGTCGGATCAATGAATCGCGAATTGAGGTTCGGTATTCACCGACGCTGGCCGGCGCGATGGTTGACGCCCTGCCCTATCTGGTCGAGTTCCCCTATGGCTGCACCGAGCAGACACTCAATCGGTTCGTGCCGACCGTGATCACCCAGAAGATCCTGCTGGGAATGAAACTCGATTTAAAAGCCATTCAGGAGAAACGCACGAATCTGAATGCCCAGGAAATCGGCGACGACAAAGAACGCGCTAAAGGGTGGAAGCGGTTTGATCGCCAGCCGGTCTTCGACGAAGCACTCGTGCAGGAAATGGTCAAGGAAGGTGTAAAAACTCTCACAGAGCAGCAATGCTCCGACGGCGGCTGGGGCTGGTTCTCGGGCTGGGGTGAACAATCATGGCCGCACACGACAGCAGTTGTCGTGCACGGCCTGCAGGTAGCCCAGCAGAACGATGCGGCCCTGGTTCCGGGAGTTCTGGAACGCGGTATCGAATGGCTGAAGAACTACCAGTCTCGACAAGTCCAGATGCTGAAGAATGCCACCGGCAAGATCAATCCCTGGAAGGGAAGCGCCGACCATCTGGATGCCTTGATCTATATGATCCTCGCCGATGCGGATATCGCGGACACCGAGATGCGGGACTTCCTGTATCGCGATCGCAACAACCTGTCGGTTTACGCAAAAGCGGTGTATGGGATCGCCCTGCACAAGCAGGCGCAACAGGAAAAGCTGGACATGATCCTGCAGAACATCGAACAGTATCTCGTGCAGGACGAAGAGAATCAGACCGCATATCTGAAGCTGCCGGAAGGCAATTCGTGGTGGTACTGGTATGGCGATGAGATCGAAGCCAATGCGTACTACCTGAAGTTGCTGTCGCGGACCGACGGCAAGGGTGAGCGTGCCTCGCGACTGGTCAAGTATTTGCTCAACAATCGCAAGCATGCGACGTATTGGGCCAGCACTCGCGACACGGCCCTCTGTATCGAAGCCATGGCCGAATACCTGGTCGCCAGCGGTGAAGCCGAGCCCGATCTGACAATTGAAGTATTCGTCGATGGACAGAAGCAGAAAGAAGTCAAGGTGAACGCGGAGAATCTCTTCAGCTTCGACAATCAGTTCGTCCTGCTGGGTGACGCAGTTACCACCGGCGAACACAAGATTGAACTGAAGAAGAAGGGGACGGGACCGGTCTACTTCAACGCGTATGTCACCAACTTCACACTGGAAGATTTCATCACAAAGGCCGGTCTGGAGATCAAGGTCAATCGCAAGTACTACAAGCTGGTTCGCGATGATAAGTCGACCAAGGTCGCGGGCTCCAAGGGGCAAGTTGTTGATCAGAAGGTCGACAAATTCCGTCGGGAAGAACTGGCCAATCTGGCGACCTTGAAGAGTGGCGATCTGGTTGAAGTGGAGCTCGAGATCGACAGCAAGAATGATTACGAGTACTTGCTGTTCGAGGACCTGAAAGCGTCGGGCTTCGAGCCGATGGAGGTCCGCAGCGGATACAACGGTAACGACATGGGAGCCTACATGGAGCTCCGCGACGAGCGGGTTGCATTCTTCGTGCGGGCCCTGGCCCGGGGCAAACACAGTGTGGCATACCGTCTGCGAGCCGAGATCCCCGGCAAGTTCAGTGCATTGCCAACACGAGCCTCGGCAATGTATGCCCCGGAACTGAAAGCGAACAGCGACGAAATCAAGCTGTCGATTGAAGACTAATTTAAGGGGCTCGGACCAAGCTCTGACGCAACGGGGCGGCCCGTCCCGTCGATAGTCGTCGTGTTCGAACTGGCCAACTCATCAAGCCCCGCGTACGTTACGCGGGGCTTGTTTTGCTGCAGGATGATTAATAGCCGACAACGTAGCGCACTACTCTTCAAGGCGCCTGACACAGTCCCCCGATGTTCGTGAACGTGTCGGCGATTGCAGTCAACTTCCCATCTCACAAACGCGGACCAATTGTTAACGGTACGGAATGAAGGCGCGCCCACTTCGCGTCAGTCGTGAGGATCATGGGCCATGTCAAAAAAGAAAACCGGCGGTGAGTCACGGTCCGTCCAGCCACGGAGCACAGTGATTCATCGCCGGTTATGTTGATCGTCGAGTTACCAGATACCACCCCGCCGAATGAACCGCGGGACGCTTACCGCACATTACGGAGTCGGGGGCTTCGCGGTGGTGATCCGTTGAGACTCAGGAGACTGATTGACATTCGCTTCACCCGGCAGCACTTTGCCAGACAGCTTGAATTCGACCACGTTCTTGCCGTTTTGCCCCTGTCCAGCCACCGTCACTGTGAAGACTTCTTCCAGCGGTCCCGGCTTATCGGGCGCCATCACAATCACGCGCAGCATCTGTACGATATAGAAGCGATCTTTCTGAGGCAGCTTCACCTGATACGCCTCGGAACCGCTGTTGCTTTCGATTTTCTCGACGGCAAACGGCTTCTGACCACGAATGACGATGTTGACTTCTTCACGCTGGCCGGGCTTCATCCCCCTGAGCGATATCAGCGGAGGCGTTACCGAGTATTCAGCAATCACGCGACCTTCAACGAGCACCGGAATTTGGGGGCTGTTGATGTCATTTGTCAGCAGCACGATCTGTTCACGCAGCTCACCGGCAGAAGTACTCGGAGCGAGCTTAACGCTGAGTTCGTAGGTAATATTGGCCGAGGGACCGTTCGACAATCGAGAGAGTTCTCGAACGGAGCACACGATATTCGGGTTTCGCGACTTGACGTCGGCAATCTTCCAATTCGCACTGCCGGCATAGCTGATGCGGAGCTTGTGTTCGGCCCCTGCCCCCTGGGCAACGGTCCCCATCAAGACCGAACCAGGTTCAATGACGACATCGGTACGAATATAGGCATGGATGGGAATCGTGATTTGAGCGTAGGTCGGTTGATCAAGCGTCACGATCACGTTGGCATTGCGTTCCCGGCTGTATTGCAGGGTATTGAGTTTCACCTCAATGATTCCCTCTTCCCACGTCTTCAGCGTGTTATTGATGATCCGGGCCGAGATGCAGTTGCAGCTCGTATGGGCATCACTGATGTGAATGGTTTCAACATACTTATTGGTAACCTTCAAACGCAGGACAACATCCGCTCCACGGGCCACGGTTCCAAAATCGTGGCTCTGCCTGTCGAACATGGCTTCCGCCCAGTTCAACTGTCGGGGTGGCACGGAACTGAAGTAGTTTGGTTCCTGCGCCGCAACTGAGTTCGCAGTCAACACCCAGCCACAGGCAATGATTGCTACGGATGAGGCGAACCTATGCATGATCTTTCTCACTCTGATCGCTCAATATTCTGAGGAACAACTCTGGAGAATGTGGTGCTCGCTGCGGTACCGCACATCCCGCTGGCCCCCGGATGGCGACCGACTATTATAGTCTGAAGAAACATCCGGACGGGACTTCAACAATCTCTCTCGGCATAACATCCGCGAGCAGCAATTAAACATACTCGCCTTTGCCAGAGCCCCGGGACCAATTGCCGTCGAATCTTCAAATTTCAGGCAATCGCGTTCGGTTCAGCAAAGACAAGCAAGATTTGTGCTCCACGGCAACAATAACGCTCGCGAAGGATTTACCCTTTCGCGATTGGAAACGGCTTCCAATCCTAGCGTGCGGGAACTCAATCGTGGTCAGTATATCGGTTCAGTCGGCAACGCCGAACAGGGCATGACGGCCATCCCTGACAACGTCGACTATGTCGGCGAGATTATTCGGAATGTTCAATATTGTCAACGCGATTCCCCGTAATCGCGTGCCTAACTCATTATTAGGTTTAACTTTTCGACCGAGAATCACGCGAAGATGTCCACCACTTGATCAGTACAAGATCCGGAGAACACGGGATATTCAGGCGGTCTGGGAGTCATGCAGCACATTTAAGCGATTAGTTGGTCCAGCAGAGACAATCGGTCGCCTGCAACACTTGGGAGAAATGCACCGAATAGGTCATCAAGGGATTGAAGCGGAACCACAATTTCTCGAGGAGCAGTACGGCGATTGACATCGCGATACCCGTGCAATCCCTTGGCAGAATGGCGGCCTGAATTGTAAGATCAGTATTGGTTTAAGTGAAATTGCTCAGCCGGGAGGTCTCGAACTCCGCGCTGCTGATGGTATTACCTTGCCCCCAGAAGGATCTCGCAGATGGCTCAGAGGAATCGCGTCGTACTCGCAGCTTGTCTCGCATGGTTGATGGCCGCGGTATGCGGACCTGTGTCGCTGGCGGTCGCTCAAGACGCCCCGGCTCCCAAAGCTAAAGATAAGGCTGCTAAACCTAAAACTCAGCCCGCCAAAGAACAGGAAAAGGACGCGGAGTCGAAAGAACCTGCGGCAAAAGAACCTGAGGGGGTAGACAATCCATTTCCCAAGCGATTCCCGGCTCCGGCACTGGAAGGTGGCCAAGCCTGGTTGAACACTTCCGGTGAAATCACTTTGAAGGACCTGCGCGGCAAGATCGTACTCCTCGACTTCTGGACCTACTGCTGCATCAACTGCATGCATGTTTTGCCCGATCTGGCCTATCTCGAAAAGAAGTTTGATAAGGAAATCGTCGTTATCGGCGTCCATTCCGCGAAGTTCGACAACGAGAAGGATTCAGAAAACATCCGTCGCGCGATCCTGCGGTATGAGATCGAGCATCCCGTTATCAATGATTCGAACATGACGGTCTGGCGCAAGTTTGGGGTGCATTCATGGCCGACACTGGTGCTGCTCGATCCGGAAGGTTTTTATTGCGGTTATGTCTCAGGCGAAGGCAATCGGGACATCCTCGAGCAGGTCATCGAGAAACTGATCACTTATCACAAGGCCAAGGGAACGCTCGACGAAACCCCTGTCCGGTTTGATCTGGAATCCCACAAGGCCGCGGCGACGCCGTTGCGGTTTCCGGGAAAGATCCTGGCCGATGAAGCGGGAAAACGACTTTTTATTTCCGACAGTAATCACAATCGTATCGTGGTCACCGATTTGGACGGAAAAGTCCTGACTTTGATTGGTTCTGGTGCCATTGGCAATCAAGACGGCAGTTTTGAGAAAGCTCAGTTTGATCATCCCCAGGGAATGGATCTGGATGGAAATCTGCTCTATGTCGCCGACACAGAGAATCACCTGATTCGAGTTGTGGATCTGGAGAAAAAGACGGTCGAAACGATTGCCGGTACTGGTCAGCAGGCTCGCGAACGGGTCCGAGGGGGTAAGCCTCTTGAAACGGCGATTGCCAGCCCCTGGGATGTTAAGAAAATCGACGGCAAGTTGTATATTGCGATGGCTGGCCCACATCAGATCTGGGTCCTGGAGAATCCCGAATCGATCCATGTGTTTGCAGGCTCTGGACGCGAAGACATTCTGAATGGTTCGTTGAGCGAATCGGCTCTGGCACAACCGTCGGGTATGGCGACTGATGGCAAATTCCTCTATGTCGTGGACAGTGAAGGCTCGGCGGTCCGCAAGATTGCTCTCGATCCAGAAGGTGAAGTCACCACTGTGGTGGGAACTTCGGACCTGGCTCAAGGTCGCTGCCTGTTTGAATTCGGCGATATTGACGGTGTCGGGGACGAAGCTCGCTTGCAACATCCTTTGGGAATTGCCTACTACAACGGACAGTTGTATGTGGCGGACAGCTACAACCATAAGATCAAGCTTGTCGACATCGCCAAGCGCACCTCGAAGACATTCCTCGGAACGGGGAAAGCCGGTTCAAAGGATGATCCGGTGCAATTGTCCGAACCGGCCGGTTTAGCCTTTGCAGGGACCAGGCTGTATATCGCCGACACGAACAACCACCAGATTCGCGTTTACGACATGGAATCGAAGAAGTCGTCTATCCTGCAGCTGACTGGCCTGGAAGCCCCCCAGCCGGTGGCCGCTGCCGAAGCTCCGAATGCAGGCCCCAAAGCCACTGAAGTAGCTGCCCAGACAGTCGCTGCCACCGAGAAATTGAAGTTCGAAGTGGCAGTCAAGCTTCCGGAAGGCTTCAAGTTCAACAAGCTGGCCCCCGTCACATACCGTTTAAAGGCGGAAGGTGACCAGACGCTGGTGGCCAAGGAAGTCCTGGACCAGAAGGAAGAAGTGAAGCCGGACGCGGCACAGATTGTGATCCAGGTACCGCTGGTCGCCAAAAGTGGAAGCGGAAAGTACCGGCTCTCCGTGAACTATTCCTACTGCCGCGATGGTGAAGGCGGCGTCTGCAAGTTCAAGTCTGTTTCCTGGCTGATTCCAGTTACCGTGAGCGAGAAATCCGAACAACAGTCGATCAAATTGAAAGTGGAATAAGTCATTCCTCGTGGCACCTCGGGCTGACGCCGATGCATCCCGGATCGGCGTCAGCCCGTTTCTTGCGCAGTGTTCATCCAGTGTGCAGTACCTGCGATGAATTTCATCCGCTTTGTTTTCCGACGATTACGACCTCAGGTCATAATGCTGATTCCGTGCCCCAGTTTGCCTTGATCCCCGCGAGACAAGTTGACGTTACTTGCCATGTCGGTTAAAAGCGATGAGGCAGGCGAGCGGAGCAACCATCTTTTGCGGGGGAGCCGGGAACCGTGGCGCGGGACTCAAAGATTCTAGTATTGGGGGGCAGTCCGGAAGAGCTCGACGCACTTTCCGCACCTTTCGGTACTCTCTATGACGTTTTGCATGCAGATGATCTGGAATCCGCCCTCCAGCAATTGCGGCAACAGCAAGTGCAGGGATTGTTTATCCTGGGCGAGCAAGCCAGCAATCCACAGATGGCTTCGCTGTTACTCCAGTCCTCAGCCGTTCTGACTCAATTTCCCGAGGGACTGGCAATTCTCGACACTGATTTGCAGGTGTTGTGGAAGAATTCCAAGTTCGAGAACCTGACCACGCCGGATACGACGTCGCTGGCCGATCAGAAGTTCTACGAAGCGTTTGGCATGCCGGAAATCCTGGGCCCCGATTTTGCCCCCTTCCATACGGCACTGGCAACCCGCCAGATGGCCTACACCCGGTTGCAGGTGGGGCTCGACACGCACCTGTCGTTGCGTGTGACCCCGATTTTTCTGCGGAAATCAGAATTGCCGCAGTTGCTGGCGGTCATGGTCCGGGACATCTCGGCCAGTATTCAGCAGCAGCAAAAACTGAGCGACGTCTATCACGCAGGGCTGGAACTGTGCGATCTCTCGCCCGAAGAAATCGCCGAGATGAACTTCAATGACCGCATTGAGTATCTCAAAGCTCGAATTATTGCCTGCACGAAAGACGTCTTAAAGTTCCAGAACCTTGAACTCAGACTCGTCGATCCCGCGACCGGGCGGTTGAATTCCTTGCTGGTCGTCGGCATGCGTGCCGACGCGGCCATGCGTGAACTGTATGCTCGGCCGAAAGAGAACGGCGTCACCGGATATGTGGCGTTTACCGGTAAGAGCTATCTGATCGACGATACGGAAACCGATCCGTTGTACCTGCCGGGCGCCGAAGGAGCTCGCAGCTCCCTGACTGTGCCGCTGGTCTGGCATGATCAGGTGATGGGGACGTTCAACGTAGAAAGCCCTGAGCCCCGGGCATTCAAGCAGCAGGACCTCGAATTCCTCGAGTTATTCGGTCGCGAAGTCTCGCTGGCGGTCAATCTGCTGAATTTACTCGTCGCCCAGAATGCGACGACAGCCGACACCAGCGTCCTGCGGGTATTGCGCGAAGTGTCGCGTCCGACCGATGAAGTGTTGAATGAACTGGCCTGGCTCGCAGAGCAACTGAATGATCAGGGCAGCGAAGTCACAGACCGGCTGCAGCTGATCTGCCGGCACACGCGCGATATCAAGCAGTTGATCCAGAATGTCCGCGATCAGTTGACTCCGGATAGTGCGCTGAATCCGTCGTCCCGAGCCAACCACCCCGTTTTGCATGGCAAGCGAATCCTGGTCGCCGACAGCGAGGAGTCGATCCGGCGAATGGCGCTGGAAGTCCTGGCGCCGCACGGTTGCCTGGTCGAAACAGCCCGCAACGGCGAAGAAGCCCTGCGCATGGTGCGGCAGTTTGAATACGACGCGGTGCTGGGCGAGATGAAGCTTCCCGACATGGGGGGGCATCAACTGCTCTGTGGAATCTGGGATATTGATGATTCAGTTCCGTTCTTCCTCACCACAGGTTTCGGTTACGATGCCGGCCACTCGCTGGTAAAGGCCCGTCAGCGCGGCCTGACGACCGAAGTCTTATGGAAGCCGTTCAAGGTCAATCGCCTGCTGGATGAGCTCGACAAGGCGTTTTCTCAACCCAAACTGACGGCAAAATAGATCCTGCAGACGCGATGTCCCCCCCGGGATGCGTTACGGTCTCGGCCAATCGCCGTCGTAGTCTGCCTGGTGCCTGCCTGCAGGAAATGACGGAATATTCATCTGAATCCTGACTTAATGTCAGAAGCTAACGAATTGGCAGACTTTCAGCCCGATTCCAACGACACGAGTCGGCGGAAATGCCCCCGTTCTGACTGAAACAGTTTTGACGAATCAATTTTTCACGAGCTATAATCAGAATTCGGATTGCGCTGATCCATGCAATGAGCATCCCCACGATGATTCGTGCGTGGGGTGAAATTCGATTTGATCCCGTACTATCGCTCAGCGAAATCTGTTGGGCACTGTGGCGAGATCAAAGGTGAGATCAATCATGTCGGAATCGTAGGCACCTCGACCACAAACCCGCGTTCGCCTCGAATCACCGTGACGAGCAACCTGCTCGATGGTAAGTCATCAATTCTGTCAGTCTGATTCCGCAGCAAAATCCGTGGTAGTCCTTTGAGGTCCCCTGATGTCGATGGCCAATGACAATCCTGACTCGGCTGAAATAACGCTGCCGCAGGACGACTTGGCGACTCGTAAAACACTGGGCCCGTACGAGCTGAAACGTAAACTGGGGCAGGGGGGCATGGGAGCCGTCTACCTGGCGGTTGACCCCTCGTTAAAGCGACAGGTGGCATTGAAGATTCTGCCCCGGGAAAAGGCCAGCAATCCCCAGCTCGTGAAGCGGTTCAAGGCCGAAGCTCAAAATGCCTCACAGCTGACGCACGAGAACATCGTGTCGGTTTATGGCGCTGGAGAAGCAGACGGGTATCTCTATATCGCGCTGGAATTCATCGACGGCATCGACGTTCACGACCTGGTCGAACGCCGGGGCGTGCTGCCGGTCAAACGCTCGATTGATATCATTAAGCAGGTTTGTCGAGCCTTGCAGCACGCGCTGGAGCAGGGGATCGTGCATCGCGATATCAAGCCTGCGAATTTGCTCGTGCGCCGCGATGGTGTGGTCAAGCTGGCCGACATGGGGTTGGCCCGCGCTGTCGACGAGACGATGGAAACCGGCCTGACGCGTGCCGGCACCACCGTCGGTACTGTCGATTACATGTCACCGGAACAGGCCCGCAACAGCAAGTCGGCCGACGTCCGTAGCGACATTTATTCGTTGGGGTGCACCTGGTATCACATGCTGACCGGCACGCCGCCATTCTCCGAAGGGAGTCTGACCAACAAGCTGAATGCGCATGCCAATCGCCCCCCGCCCGACGCGCGCGATAAGAACCCCTCTGTGTCCGAGGGGGTCGTCGCGGTGATGCGGCGAATGATGGCCAAGAATCCCGATGATCGCTATCAAACTCCGAATGAATTAATCAAGGACCTGGAAGGGGCACTGGTCAACAAGGATGCGGTATCCCGTAAAATCCTGGAAGCGCTGAATGACGAGTCGATTCAAGGTGAGGATGATGAGTTCGAGACCCGGTCGTCGAACGGCACGGACATCGATCCCTACCCGGTCAACATGCAGTGGAGCGACGCGACCGTACCAGTGAAATCCGGTCCGGCAACGGCGGTCGATGGTGATGATACGCACTACGAGCCACTGTCGGATGCAAAGTCTCCCCTGGACCAGGCGAAACCCGCGCAGCCCCCTGCAACCGGAAGCCCCGTCCCGGCGGGAAACGCTTCACCCACCAAAGGGACGGCCCCGGTCAATGCAATAACGTCCGGGACAACCCCCAGTCGCGGAACAATCAACAAGAACTCGGCGACCAGGCCTGCAGCCGTGTCAGACGTCCGGCAGGACCCGGCCACCCCTTCCCGGTCGACTTCGTCTCCAGCACCGGACAACGGCAGCAAGCCCTCGCCATCACAGAACAAGCCCGCAGTTGGGACGTCGAGACCAGCCGCGGGAACGACCAAATCAACGGCCCCCGGGGGGCGCCAGGCGCCGGCATCGCTGCCGCCACCCAGGCGGAAGGGACTTGACGACCAATCCGATCCAACCGCGAGCGGGATGTCCAGCCAGGTCAAGATGGTGCTGACAGCGCTGGGAGTTGTAGTGGCTCTGGGGGCCATCGTGTTCCTGGCCAGCTTGGCACAGCGCCTCGGAGACGCCGCCGCGCCGATGATCGTTCCCGTAGAGCCGGCGCTCCCACCCCCGCCAATTCAAGCCGGCAATGAACTTCCAGTTCCGGGCGAAGCCGTCGCCGAAGCCGGAACCAGGCCCAATGGTAAAGAGGCGCTCGTCGAACATCCCGACAGCCCCGGCGAATCATCGCATGGTGGAGATTCCTCTGCCAGAGACATCGCCAGCGTAGTCACAGACCCGGCCAAGGCAGCGCCAGACTGGGTGGACGCAGCGTTCCCGGCAAATAAGGTGCACACGCTCCACGTCCGAACGGGACCGACAGCGGCGACCGAACGCCAGTTCGGATCCCTCAGTGAAGCCTTAAAAGAGATTCCGGCCGAGGGTGCCCGGATTGTGCTGGCGCATGACGGCCCGTTCGATCTGGTTCCGATTGATATTTCCGGCAGCTACGTGATGATCGAAGCCGCACGGGGGACGCGTCCGCTGATTCGACTCGTCACCGACGGAGAACATTTCAAGCTGCCCTGGTTGAACATGACCGGCGGCACACTGGTCCTGGATGGCGTCGATTTCCTTGGTGATGCCAACGCAGTCCCGGCCTCCGATCCCTGGTCATGGGTACGCGTTATGAATGGCCACCTGTATGTCCGCAATTCTTCGTTCACCCTCACAGGCCAACGCTCGGCACCGACGATCGCCCTGAAACTCAGTGGATCGCTGACCGATAACGCAGACCGGTCGGTATCACGGCCTCGGTTGTTAATTGATCATTCGGTGGTTCGCGGAGACGGCCTGCAATCGATCCAGTTGGAGAGTCCAGGTTTTGAAGGGGTCGTCCGCAAGAGCTTACTGGTTGCGGGTGCTGCTCCCGCAGTGGGAATTCGCAGCTCCGAGAAGGCGCAGGCGGGCCTCTCTCGGCACCTGCGATTCGTAACTTCGACAGTGTGTTCGAATCAGGAAGCCCTGTCTTTGTCGGCACAGGGGACGCCCAGCCCGGTGCAAACCGATTTGATCTTGTCCGGGGCGTTGTTTGCCGCCCCGGCCGAGGCACACCAGCCAGTACTGCTGGCACTGGAAGAATGGCCCGCGAACACCAATCGCACAAACAATGCGGGACCATACAAGAACCTGACCTGGACGGCAGGGGCCAGTGCGGTCATGGGGTTTCATCCGCTGCTCAAACTTCACAACAACGACGCGGCCACCTTGCCCGATGTTGCGGCCTGGAAAAAGGCCTGGAAAGAAGTTAACCCCACGACATTTTCAACGCTCGCCTGGCCGACGGAGGCGAAAGCCGGAGTACTGGCTTCGCCGCTTAAAGCCTGGTCGCCGAAAACGCTCGAAACGCTGGGGCTGACATTTCCCGTAGCCAGTATTACTCCCGGATGTCCCGTGAGCGACTTGCGTATTCCCAGTCATGCGAGCGACACCGCAACCGCCGTCGCGCAACCGCAACGCCCACGGGCACCGGCACCTTTTATTGCCAAGGCATTTGTTCCGGTCGATCTGCTGAAAACCGACTTGGGCAAGCTGATTGGCAGTAAAGCCTGGGAAGATGGAACCGTCTTTGTCGCTTCGGGCAGCGGTCAGCGTTACAGTTCGCCGATCACGGTCGACCGGCACAAATGGAGGATCCAGTTTCAGCAGACCGAAGGTCCAACATTGGTCGTATCGCCCCGGGGCACACCTCGGAGTGCGGGTGACAACGGTGCCTTCATTACGATTCGCGGTGGCCAGTTGGATCTGGAACGAGGCACCTTCAGCCCGGACGCGAAGGACAATCTGTCGATTCCCCCCTGGTTTTTATCTGCTGAAGGGGGCGGATTTACGCTGCAAAGTTGTCGCATCGCCATTCCATCCACTGCCGGCACTCGAAACAAGGGTATTATTCGGTGGACTGCGGCCAGCCCACCCGATCAATCCACCAGCAATACCGATTTCCAGAACTTCGGCATCGTGACTGATTCCCTGCTCATTGGAAATCAGACTTTGATTTCCGCCGATCTGGACCAGAGCGCACTGGTATTGAACAACAGCGCTTTTGTAGGTCGTCAGCACTTGTTTGAATTGCAGGTCGGACGACATGCCGGCCAGAATCGATCAGCGTTCGATGCTCAGAATTGCACGTACCTGGCCGGTGGCACGCAGTTCGTCATCAAATCACACGCCGCGCCCGGCAGCAGCCCGCGGCCGTGCCGGATGTTCCATGGCAATTGCGTATTTGCCACCTTGCCGCACGATGCTCAATCGAAAACGGCAGCCCTCTTGTTGAACTATACCGGAGCCGTCACCGCGACCAGCCAGATCCAATGGTACGAAGAGAGCTGCGGCTACGGCCCTGAGTTGAAAGCCTATTTTGCCACCGAGATGGCGCTGCCCGCGGCCCCGCTCGCTCCGCAGGATTTCGCAACCGAGTGGACCAAGCGCTGGGGTGCAGACCATGTACAGCGGCCGTTGCACGGAAATGACGGCGTCATCTTCGAGAAGAACTTGGGGCCGAATGCTACTGCGGTGAAGCCTGAGAACCTGAAGTTTCACAGTGCGGCGAAGGCCCAATCGTGGTCAGAAACGGGAGGCCCCATTGGTGCTCGACCGCAATCATTGGAACCTCCTTCAGCACCGGCAAAATCGAATCCGGCTACCCGGAAGTCCCCCAATAAGCCTCCGCCCAAGGTCGCGTTTTAGACGCTCGCTGCGTGTCGATATTCTGGAAAGCTAACGGAATACGGGGCCAGGGCAGGATCGGGACGGGGTGGATCTGCGACGTGACCCCTTTGCGCAACTTGTCCCCTGTCGAGTCGGGTGATCGTCGCTGAAATATCGTCCGGATATTGCGTGTCGACAAACTCGACTGTGTACACGGGTAATTCTATAGGCTGGAACTCGCCCGACTCTGGCGTGCCAGGCTACGGAGCGGTTAGCCGCGGAGGGGGGGCAGTAAATCTTTCAATGCCGCTTCCAGGTACGGCGTTTCCATCCCCAGCAAACTCACCAGCTGTTGATAGCTGCCGAGAAATTGATCGTGACGTGGAACGACCGAACTGCGGCGAATGGCTCGAATCAGCAGATTCTTGGGAGTATGTTCCAAGTCGATGAATTCAACGACCTGTGCTTGATAGCCACATAATTCCAGCAAATTGGCTCGTAACGCATCGGTTGCTAGGGCGGCAAACCGTTCCTTCAGGATGCCATGCGTAGTAATCGCGTCCAGCGCGGGAACTGGATGGAAGCGTGCGGCCAGCTCATGCTGGCAACAGGGAACGGCCAGGATCACCGGCGTCTCCCAGCGTACGGCTTGTGCCAGCGCGGCATCGGTCGCGGTGTCGCACGCATGCAGTGAGACCATCAAGTCGACCTGGCCTACGCCGCCAAACTGGGCAATGTCCCCCTGTTCGAAGGTCAGCCCGCAACACTGCAGTTCGTTCGCGATACGCGAGCAATCGCGGATAACATCGGCCTTGCGATCAACCCCCACAATCTTCACGGCGCGCCCGCGGATCTGGGTTAGCAGATGATGCAGTGCGAACGTCAGGTAGCTCTTCCCGGAGCCAAAATCCACAACCTGAATCTCGCGTCCCTCGGGCAGATGGGGCAGGATATCGTCAACCAGTTCCAGGAACCGATTGATCTGCCGAAACTTATGGTACTTGGCCGCCAGGACGCGCCCATCACGATTCATGACTCCGATTTCGATCAGAAACGGGCAAGGGACATCTTCGGGGATCAGGTACTGTTTGCGGCGGTTGTGGGACTGCTCGTCGAGAACCTTGGTAGGAGGGGCGGTTCGCCAGGTAAATGTGCCATCCCGCCGCCGTTTCACCACAACGTCGGCAGTACCGCTGAAGATGTGTAGCTTTTCGAATTGTGACTCGAGCAACCCACAGCAGCTACCGAGTGCGTCATCCGGCACCAAATTGGCATGGGTCTGCTGAGCCCCCCGAAAGTATGTCAGTTGCATTCGCTCTCCATCTTTCAGATGGATCGTCCGCGCCGAAATTTTGCTGACATCAGAAGCCCCTCGCGTCTGCGGTTGGCTCAGGACAAACTGAATCACGCCGGGCCAGAACTCAGCGAGTCGGCTCTGCAGTTCGGAACGAGTTTCGGCAATACCTGTGGAGTAAGCGGGCACGGTGAGTCAATTTGGATCGAGTTTACGGATACGCCGAGGAGGCGTCAGTGGCGCGGAGGAAATAATACTTTTGCTGCCTGCCGACGACGTTCTAGACCTCCCGCCTGGCTATCGGCGAGAAGTATCTTATCCCGCCAGAAGGCCGGCTTCCATCAGCGCAGTTCAGCTTGCATTCCAACCGAGATACCCCCGTCCCAGGGAGTTGGGACAGGACAATCATACCATGCCATGGCGACTCAATGAGGCGAATCGGGTGTGATGCGAATACGCAACATCCGGCCTGGCAACAAAAGACTCAACTTCTTGCCCCATGGGATTTTCGCGTGATTTCACACGCAAATCCTGATCCAGCAGCGAGGATGTGCTTTAGATTCGAATGTCTTATTTGGAGGTAAAACACTTCCGAGGTACGGAAATTCGGTTAAGTGTTGATTTGACTTCTGTGACATGAGATGATACCGCCATCTTTATCTGTACATTGTCGCATTGTGTGTCTTGAGCTCTCCAAGTCAATGCGCCGAGAAGCAGGCTGTTGTTACGTGATCTGAGGCGTTCGATGTCTCAAGCTTTATCTTTTATTCAACAAAGCGTCCCGGACGAAGTACGTCCCTTGCTGAAGCGGCAATACGAAAGCTGGCAGCAGGGCACGCGCGTTCCCGTCGAAACCATGATTCAGGCCGCCAGGCCAGAGCATCGTGCGATCGCCGCCCAGGCGTTGATTAAGCAGGAAATTGTCCTGCGTGAGCAGTCGGGCGAGCGTCCCAGTATTAACGAGTATCGGACGCGATTTCCTGAATATACAGATAAATTGACTCGTGACTGGGAGAGTGAGCACGAAGTCACCATGGTTTCACTCCCGCCGGGCGAATTGTCCCCCAAACGTGATTCCCAGATGGATACCAACCACGAAGTTTACGAAAAGACACTGGTCAGCCACCCGGGTGCGTCTGATTCTCGTTACACGGAGTCGAAGACCGAAGGTGGCGCCCGCTCGATGCCGGCAGCCGAAGTCGGTGACACCGTCGATGAAATGATCGGGCCGTATCGCCTGACCAAGAAGTTGGGGCAGGGTGGGATGGGTGCGGTTTATCAGGCCACCCATACCAAGCTGGACAAGATTGTGGCCATCAAGTTGCTGTCGCGCCAAAGCGGGATGGAGGCCACTGCCGTTGAGCGTTTCGAACGCGAAATGAAAGCCGTCGGCAAACTCGACCATCCGCACATCGTGCGTGCCATGGACGCGGGCGAATGTGATGGCTTCCATTACCTGGTCATGGAGTACGTCGAAGGGCGTGACGTTTCGCAATGGGTCAAGGCACGCGGTCCCTTCAGTGTGGGCCAGGGGTGTGAGATCATCCGCCAGGCGGCGTTGGGGTTGCACGAGGCTCATTCCCTGGGACTGGTTCACCGCGATATCAAACCGTCCAATTTGTTCCTGACTTCCAAGGGTTGCATCAAGATCCTGGACTTGGGCCTGGCACGCCTGGCCGAAGGGACGTTCAATCATGAATTAACGCAAAGCGGTCAGTGCATGGGTACGCCTGACTACATGGCGCCCGAGCAGTGGACCAACGCCCGGGACGTCGACGGTCGAACGGACCTCTATGCGCTGGGCTGCACCCTCTATCACGTCCTGGCCGGCCGCCCGCCGTTTGGTACTTCCGAGCACGAATCGCTGGGCAGCAAAGTCCTCGCTCACACCTCAGGTGCCATCCCGGATATTCGCCAGTTGCGGGCTGATCTCCCCGACCAAGTCCGGCAGATTCTCAATTGTCTGCTCGCAAAGGATCGCGAACAACGCTTCGCGACGGGGGGCGATCTGGCTGCCGCGCTGCAAGCCTTCTGTGAACCGCTGCCGGGTGCAGACCCGCTATCAGCATCACAGATCGGAACCGCGCCTTCCATTTCGGGGATGCGGATTCCGCGGAAAAAACTTTCCACCAGGAGCATCGCCGTAATCGCCGTGAGTGCCGCGGCAGTCATGTTGATGGCTGCGTTTATCGTGATTCGAGTTCGCGACAAATATGGTCGGGTGACCGACATCAAAGTTCCTGCCGGTTCCTCGGTCGAAGTGATCCATGCCGCTGAGCCGACTCCGGAAACCCAGAAGACCGCCCAGAACAACAAGACTGA
>CAZQUW010000010.1:0-1174 GCA_964596215.1 uncultured Planctomicrobium sp.
ATCAGGGCTTCGTAGGTTTCCATGCGGGTTTCGGCGTTGACGTCGTCACCCTTCACTTCACCGATCAGGGGATTGAGGATCGCGCCGGCGTTCTTGCCGTCTTTCAGCAATTTCTCGAGACCATACACCAGTGCGTATTCGTGAGCGCGGTGCAGGGGATTCCGAGTCTGGAAGGCGACGACCGCGTCCCAACCTTTGCTGGCCACCAGAGCCCGAGTTTCCTTGGGGCTGAGGACGTACTTGCCGAACTTCGGGTTCTTGGGCTGGGGCAGGGCCCGCAATTCGCCGCCGATCAAGTGGGTCTTGTCGGCTTCGGTGTTCAGGACGGTGTCGGCCGCCGGATGGTCAGTCCGTTCGGTCCCGTACACGCTCTTCAAATAACGCGGTTTGTCCCAGGGGAAGACGTCGGTGATGTCCAGCGTGGCGACCACTTCGCCGGCAGGATTGGTCAGGGCGACTTTCTGGCCAGCCGACAGGGTTGCGGCGAGTTCCGCGGTGACCGGGAAGGCCAGCGGAATCGTCCAGGCGTATTTCTTGCCGTTGCTGAGAATATAGGATTCATCCAGCACGCGGTTGTAGACTTCGCTGTTCATCGGGCCGGTCAACGGGCTCAAGGTGCCGTCGGCGATACGATAAACGGTGGAGAGATCGGCCTGGGAAACGGGGACTTTCGGCAGGCTCGCGGCGGCAGCCTTAAAGCTGTCCACTTCGCTGGCAGCTACGGTGCGGTTGACGGGTTCGGACAAACCACCATGCGGTGCAATCAAATCGGCCATGTTACGGAGCGGTCCTTTCAACTGTTAAGCGATACAAACTTGGTATTTTCTGCTGACCTCGGGGGGAGGCGGTTACGGATCCCGGGCAGAATCCCGGTCTGGCGACCCCACGAGCAGGATCAAAGGCTCGATTGCCACGCGGGAGACAGGCGGTTCCGATGCGATTCGAACAGCCCCTCAGCGGCAGGGAATGCACAGCAATTTCAGATCGCCCGGCCATGCCAGCTTGCTTCGACAGAAGGGCCAACAAATCGGAAGAGCGTCTGAATGTCGCAACGTAGGGGAATCACAGATTGAAGTCAAGATAAAGCGAAACCGGAATGCAGCCCGTTACAGCAACCCGGTCCGGAATTCCACTGCCCTGTTCATGCGGTCGGCGCCTTGATCGCGGGTGCTGT
>CAZQUW010000010.1:1274-2940 GCA_964596215.1 uncultured Planctomicrobium sp.
AATCACCTACAAAAACCGGCTCGCGGCGTCGAGGCGACCGGCAGTCGCATCAAGCGCGACCGCAGAGCGAGACCAAAGAGTCGCGCTCTGCGGTACTCAAGAATGACGCCGATGGAGGCAATTTCGGGAACCCGAACAGCAACATCCCTGACCCGCATCCCCATGGCGACGGAACGAGACAACGCGAGGCCGGGACGACAGCGGATACTGCTGATTGGATAGTTTACTCTGGGAAATCTCACATTTTTTGAAGCACAGTCGCCAGCCCGCGTGTTGTGCCAGTCATCGATATGACATTGTTTACAAGGTGCTGCACCACACCCTGTCCAGAGTCTGCAGCCGGTCCCCTCGACACCAGAGCACAGGCTCGCGGAGGCCGTTTATCAGACAATCGATGCCAGCCGGGCCAACTGTCCGCTTTAAAAATGCACGTTTTTGAAGAATTTCCCGGCTTGGGGAATCGGCGGTTCCGATTCCGATTCGCGCCAAGACACATCACAAACCATTGATTTCACTCGCTTTAGGTACGTACCAAATCAACAGACGGGGTCTCACAGAATTCTTAAAATCCCCAACATTTCAAATTATCAGCAAATTTATTGACGTCTCACAGTTGCTCGGCAATAATGTGTGCGGTCGGGACGGAGGTTCCGTCTCGCAGATGGTCTACAGCGACATCTCATTTGGGCGTTTCGCTCAGGGAGTAGTCGGGTTTCGCTGAGAATCCGGCTCAGAAGGGAATGAATGCGTGAAGCACGGCTGACGTTGGGCTGACTTAATCTCTGTCGGTTTTCCACCGGCGATACAGTCCAGAAACCAATGAGCCAATACATTCATCACCTCACTTCGTCCTATCTCGTTAACGCATGCAGTAACAAAGTCCGCGGATTATTAACGAATTCGGTTGTGATCATCCAAACGGCCAGTCACCAGACTCGGTCATATGGATTTTCTCTCCGTCGACGTGAAGATTCTGTCAGGACTTTCGCAACAACTTGTTTTCGCTTGTAGCGATTTCCGGGAGGTTGCGAAACGAACATATAAAACGGAGAAATTCCGTCAGGCTTGTGGTGCGTTCTACCATCGGCCACGGAAGGAATCACCAAATTGACTGACCCAGTCAACACCCCAGATCCGCCGGTTGCACTACCGATTGAGTTCCCAGGGGCAAGCGGATCACATCACGAAAGACTTGAGGAGGGCATGATCTCGAACGTCGCCGAACCGTTGGAAGCCAAGATTGGCTGCCAGATCCCGGAGCTGTCACAGCAGTTGGAAAAGGACCTGGTTCAGGTCTTCAAATTGCTGTCCGATGAGACTCGCCTGCGCGTGTTGATGTATTTGACCCGCGAAGGTGAACTGCACGTCACCGCCTTGTGTGACAAGCTGAACCAGAGCCAACCGGCAGTCAGCCATCACTTGGCATTGCTGCGCGTGGCCGGGTTGATCGAAGCCCGCCGCGACGGTAAACACAACTATTACTCCGTCAAAACCAGCCACTTCCAGCGGCTGATGAACGAAATCTTCACCAATCTCGTCCGTGGCGAGACTGACGAAGTTCGTTTTGACGACTTCCTGCTGAGCTACTCGCCGGATTACACGCGCTAATCGCGTGTCTCGCGGCAGAGAACCCGACTTGTCGGTTTCACATACGGCAGCCCGGTTT
>CAZQUW010000010.1:3040-9292 GCA_964596215.1 uncultured Planctomicrobium sp.
CCCTGTTCATGGTCGTTCGTCCGCAGCGAGAGGCTCGCCTGCAACGAGGGATTCAGTGCCGCAAATCCCATCACCGACAGGGGAATCACCAGGTACAGCTGACCGGTCGACTGCGACCAGCCCGCGAGCGCAACCAGCGGCAATCCGATCGTCATCAGCACGGCCCCGACGAGCGCCATGCGATACTCACCCCACTTAGGCAGCAACCGGCGCACCAGTGCCCCCTGGCTGATCAACAACACCATCCCCAGGTAGGCAAACACGAGGTAATTCGACTTCTCGCCCATCTCGATCGTCTTAGTCAGCAGTGATAACGTCGATTCCAGCTGTCCGAAGGCGAGCGTCGTCAAGAACATGGCCAACATCAACAGCAACAAATCGACCCTGGAAAGGACCTTTGAAACTCCCCGAAAACCCTTGGGAATGAAGGCCGCATCCGATCCCGGTCGCAGAGACTCGGGCAGTCGAACCAGCGCGAACAGAAATGCGACGCCAGACAAACAGGCGGCAACGGCCCCCGGCCGCCAGTCTGGTGCTCCATCAGTACGGAGCGAAAACACGCCGATCAACGGCCCGAATACAAATCCAATACCGAACGCCACACCGATCAGCGCCATCCCCTTACCACGGTCCTTTTGTTCGGTACTGTCGGCGATATAGGCCTGTGCAGTTGGAATTGTGGCACCGGCAATACCGGCCGCGATGCGCGATACGAACAGCCAGTTCAGAACCCCCAGCCCCAGCCAGACATCCCCCTGCTGGAAATTTGAAACGTAACTGAATAAGGCATAGGACAGGGTCGAGCCCAGCAATCCCAACAGCAAGATGGGACGCCGCCCCACGCGATCAGAAAGTCGCCCCCACAACGGAGCAAACACAAACTGCATGGCAGAAAAGGAGGCGGTCAGCAGCCCCAGCTGCCAGCTCGTCGCGGAATAGTACTCGCCATAGCGCGGCAGCAGCGGCAGAACAATTCCGAATCCCAGCAGGTCGATGAAGACCGTTACGAAGATGATCAGCAGGGGGAGTTTCGATCCAGACACAGGGGCAACTCTCTGGCAAAGGGAGGGATAGCGGCAGGATGTGCAGTCCCGTACCGGGCCGCGGCACTCACAAGTGGATCGCCCCGAGCATCCGAGGTGACACACTCACTTACGCTGCGGGCGGGTATCGCCGGCACTGCGCCGAACACGTTAACCGCGGACAAACCACCAGGTCAACCAACACAAGACGGGAAATAGAACGAAAATCAGGGCGACGGCAATGAGTGTCGCGCGGTTGTCGTCGGGCCAGCGTGCCATAGTTTTTCAGATGAAGTTCAGGAGAGTTTAAGGAGGGAGGGCTCAGCTGCGAGCTGTGACATTTTCCCACCGAGCGCTATCTAACGCTCGCTGAGAGAAAATCTGTTCAGACCCCGGTGTGTATCACAACCATTTAAAAGTTCGCCACTTGCGACAAATTGTCGAATCATTTTTTCGCAATCTGGCACCAGACACGAGCCCTGTGACGGAAAGATGTTACAATTCTGCCGAAGTCGGGTTCTGCAGGGTGTTCGTCGCGACGTAACAGTCGTCCAATATCGGCTCGCCGTAAGCATTTCGCTTTGCAGCAGATGTCGATATGATAGCAGGCTCGTTTTCGGATGACTGCGCTATTCGTATGTCACCCATGCAGAATTGTGTCGACACGGTGTCGTTGCGTGATCAGACTTTATGTGATTGAACGCTTGGCGAATTACAGTCCGGCTCGCCCCTTGAGCAGCGACTTGTTCATTTCGCTTTCAATCCAGGCAATTGTTACGTGTCCAACATTGGACAGTGCCCGAAAGGCAGCTGAGCCTTGAAAGCCTTTATCAGCGACATCCATGGCAATCTCGAAGCGCTGCAAGCCGTACTCGGCGAAATCAAGCAGCTCGGGATCGAAGAGATTTATTGCCTGGGAGATATCGTCGGCTACGGTCCCAATCCGCGTGAATGCATCGACCTCGTGATCGCCAACTGCACCATGTGCCTGCTGGGGAATCACGATCAAGGCGCCTTGTTCGACCCCGAGGGTTTTAATGCCCCGGCGGAACGTGCGATTTTCTGGACCCGGCAACAACTCGAAATGGGTGATCCAAAACGGAATGAAATCCGTTGGGAATTCTTAGGCGAGCGACCGCGCACCTTCCGGGAAGGCAAATTCCTGTTTGTGCATGGTTCGGCGCGGAACCCCTTGAACGAGTATGTTTTCCCGGAAGATATCTACAATCAGCGCAAGATGGAAAAGATCTTTGCGCTGGTCGACCAATATTGTTTCCAGGGACACACCCACGTGCCGGGAGTTTTCACCGAGGGCCTCGACTTTTTCAGTCCCGAAGAGTTGAGCTTCCAGTACACGCTGGGGACCGAAAAAGTCCTGGTCAATGTGGGTTCCGTCGGGCAGCCGCGAAATGGCGATCCGCGTTCGTCTTACGTCACGCTCGATGACGACAAGTTGACGTTTCGCCGCGTCGAATACGACAAAGAGACGACGATTCGTAAGATTTATGAAATTACCGAACTGGATAATTTTCTGGGAGATCGCTTACGCGACGGTCGGTAAAAACCTGGGCCGGCGCGTTGGTGACCTCGGACACCCGGGCAAGGTTTGCCCAATCTCTACGACATGGCTTCCATCTGGCCCGGCTTCTTCCCACAGAGGCTGGGCTTTTGGTTTGTGCAGCCTGAACTGTACGAACCGATGATTGGCGGCTGATGCCTGAAACCAGTACCATTCAGGTGTCTGGACCTTATCCCATGACCCGGGACGTCCAGTCGAGACAGCAAGTATCTAAACAGGCCCGCACAGTCGGGCAACGAATAAAGCAGCACAGTCTTCACGCCGTGTCCGCACGGCAGGATCAGCGGTTTGTATGCAAGAGCAGCAGCGGTTCGTGAATTTTATTATCGTCTCGATGATGATCCTCTGGATCTGGAGCCTCTTCATCTCGCCGAAGCTGTTTCCGCCTCCGGTCAAGCCCGTCCCGGCCAAAGTGATTAAGAAGGATGGGGTCGCCCCCGCCCCCGGCAAGGTCGCTGACAAGAAGGAGGCTCCCGCCGGCAAAGACGAGAAGCCCCTCAAGCTGGCGAACTTTCCGCACCGTGAAGACGTTGTGATCGGTTCCAGCAAGTTTGAATCGGGCTACCGCATGCTGGCCAAGTTTGATTCAGCCGGAGCCGTCGTTTCTCAGATTCAATTGATCGATCCCCGCTACCACGATCTCGATCAACCCCAGCAGCCCTTAAGTGTGCTGCACGTAGAACCCAAGTCCGCGTTCAAGTCTCTGCAGACTGATATCCCTGCAATTGACGAACAACTGAAGAAGCTGGGCAAGACTCTGAAAGATGTCGACTGGGAACTCGTCAAGGACGAGCAGAAAGAAGACACCGTCACCTGGCGTTATGTAACTCCCGACGGCGCAACTGAGGTTCGCAAAAAGTACTCACTGCAGAAGGCGGCAGCGGACAATACGGCTGACGAGTACAAAGCCTATAGCCTGGGCTTTGAAATTACCCTGACCAACCTCAGCGAACAGCCGCAGAAGCTGCAGTACGTCCTGTCCGGTCCGGTCGGCATGCCACTCGAGAACCGGTTTTACACGCAGAAGACGCGCGACGTCGCGGTCGGGTTCTTATCCCCCACGGGTGTCCTGACCCCGAAATTGCTGACGCCCGACGTGCTGTACCAGAACGAGATCAACAACCGCGTTGAGGAATGGAAGACACCCCTTAAGTACGCCGGCATCGACGTCCAGTACTTCGCGGCGCTCCTGCTGCCGCAAGTCGACCAGATCGAAACCCCGTACTTCAGCAGCACCAAGGCTGTATTCGCAGACGACGTTCCCGCGAACATCAAAACCGATACGAAGTTTCGCACGGCAACTCTGCAATTTACATCGACGGAACTGGACCTCGCCGGTAAAGACGCCAAGGGGGGTGAAACCAGCGTCACACACAAATTTGCCCTGTTCGCCGGCCCCAAACGCCCCGACTTGCTGCGGCCGATCGGTGCCGAACGGATCCTCGACTACGGCATCTCCGGACGCCTCGGCGTGCCGCAACTGTTGTTGTGGTTGTTGTCGGTGTTTCACAAAGGTCTGTCATTCGTCCCCTGGCCCTACGGCTGGTCGATCATTTTGTTGACGATCCTGGTCCGCAGCTGCATGTTCCCGCTGTCTCGCAAGCAGGCCCTCGCGGCCGCGAAGATGCAGGAACTGCAACCGGAACTGACTGCCCTCAAGGAAAAGTACAAGAACGCCCCCGAGAAGTTTGCCAAGGCACAGCTGGATCTGTTCAGCAAGAACAAGTGCCATCCGCTGGGTGGCTGTCTGCCGGCATTGATTCAGCTGCCGATCTTCTTCGGACTGTACCAGGCATTCAATATTTCAGTCGAAATGCGCGGCGCACATTTCTTGTGGGTCGATAACCTGGCCGCTCCCGACTCGCTGGTCATGTTTGGCTTCATGATGCCGTTCCTCGGGCCGGCGTTCAATCTGTTGCCGATCCTAACCGTCTGCCTGTTCCTGGTGCAGCAGAAGATGTTGATGCCGCCCCCCACGACACCTGAAATGGAGATGCAGCACAAGGTCTTCTTCTACATGACGATTTTCATGGGCTACATGTTCTACTCGGTTCCCGCGGGCATGTGCGTCTACTTCATCGCTTCCAGCTTGTGGGGTCTGGCCGAACGTAAGCTGCTGCCGAAGCGTCCGACTCCGCCAGCCGGGACGGTCGTGCTGCAGACAACGGCGAGCCCCGCGAAATAGTACGAGGTCTCCAGTCGTTCCAGCGATACTACGTCTTCCCTCTCTCCGGTCTTCCGGGGCGAGGGGCGACCGCATCGTCGTCGCGTTCTCTGCTAAGCAGTGGCCCCCATGTTCCTGCTCGATGACACCATCGCTGCACTTGCCTCGGCTGCCGGTCCCGCGGGGCGGGGCATTATCCGTTGCAGCGGGCCGCGTGTCGTTGAGGTGCTGAACCAGCGGTTTATCCCACGGGATGCACCTGCCTGGTCAAGCTGTTCCGTGGCCGCGCGGCATTCCGGACTGTGGCGTCTGCAATCCACCGGCCGGCAGGTGCCGCTCGACATTTACCTGTGGCCCAATCGCCGCAGCTACACCGGGCAACCACAGGCGGAACTCCACACGATCGGCTCGCCCCCGATCCTGGAAGCCATCCTGAGCGACGTGTTTGAAGCGGGCGCCCGGCCAGCTCAAGCGGGCGAGTTTACCCTGCGGGCGTTCCTTGCCGGTCGAGTCGATTTACTCCAGGCTGAAGCCGTGCTGGGGGTCATTGACGCCGCAGATCATGTCGAATTGCAGACGGCCCTGGCACAGCTCGCGGGGGGAATCTCACACCGCCTGACCGAATTGCGTGTCGAGTTCCTCGATCTGCTCGCCGACCTGGAAGCGGGGCTCGATTTCACAGAAGAGGGCCTGGAATTCGTCTCGCGCGAGGTGCTTGTCGAACGCGTGATTGCGGCCCGTGACGAATTGCAGCGACTGCTGAGTGCAACCGAAATGCGCACGCGGAGCGCGGCTCGCTCGCGAGTGGTCATTGCGGGCCCTCCCAATGCAGGCAAGAGTACACTGTTTAATGCACTCGTGGGACGTTCAGCCGCGCTGGTTTCGCCAATCGCCGGGACGACACGCGACTATTTGACTGCTGAGGTAGACTGGCACGGGGTCCCGCTGGAGTTGGTCGATACAGCCGGCCTCGAAGCGACCACCGATGCCATTCTGCAGGTCGCGCTGCAGCTGCGCGAGGGGCAGATCAAGCAAGCCGATCTGATCCTGCAGTGCACGGCTGCGGACGATCCCGATCTGGCTTCGGCGATCGTAAATTTCGCCTCTCAAGCATCTCTTCAGGTGATCACCAAATCGGACGCCGCACCCAACTTGGTCTTGGCGGAGAACGCGCGTCGGATCAAGATCTCAGCGCTCACAGGTGAGGGGATCGATGTGCTGAAATCGAAGGTAGCGGAATTGCTGAGCGACGAACGGGACGGGGAATCTCACATCCTGGGAAGCAGTGCTGCCCGGTGCCGCGACAGCCTGGAACATGCCATTGCGGCACTCTCGCGAGCCGCCGACCTTGCAGAGCAGGGGGGCGGCGATGAATTCCTCGCCACTGACGTGCGTGAAGCCCTGGATGAACTCGGCCGCATCACCGGGGCCCTCTATACCGACGACTTGCTCGATCGGATCTTCAGTAAGTTCTGTATCGGGAAGTA
>CAZQUW010000010.1:9392-41674 GCA_964596215.1 uncultured Planctomicrobium sp.
TCTATACCGACGACTTGCTCGATCGGATCTTCAGTAAGTTCTGTATCGGGAAGTAGGAATTCATCACAAGAATTCCGCAAAGTTTTGGGCCACGGATTCACACAGATGAAACACGGACAAAGATCAGAAAATGATCGCGTCTGCCCACCCCAATCTCTTCAATTCCTCTGTCCGAATCCGTGTTTGATCCGTGTTCATCAGTGGCTAAACATCTTATTAATTTGCACTGTCACGCTACGAAGTGCTACTGGGTGAGCCCCTTGGTGATGGCCATGAACGCATCTTCGAGGCTTTCCACCTTGCCCTGAAACTCGCTGACTTCAAACCCGTGACTGATCATATTCCGCAGCAGCAGGGCCCGGGCCGATTCGTCGGCGTCAAATTGAAACGTCACGGTGTTCTGTCCGGCAATGCTCACCAGATTGACGAAAGGTTGCTCGGTCAGCCAGCGCTCCAGCTGGTCCACCCGGCCCAGCAGACGCACCATGATGGTGGCCGCCGTACGTCCCTGGGTCAGTCGCTGGGTGTCACGCAGTTCGTCAATGGTGCCGATGGCCAACACCTCCCCGGCTTCGATGATCGCCGCGGAATCGCAAATTTCCGAGAGCTCGGTCAAGATATGCGAGCTGATCAGAATGGTCTTCTGTAATTGCCGCGCCAGGATGTCGATCAATTCGCGGAGTTCAATCCGCGCACGGGGATCGAGACCGGCGGCTGGTTCGTCCATGATCAGCACGTCGGGGTCACTGATCAGCACGCGGCCCAACCCCAACCGCTGCGACATCCCTTTGGACAGGGAATCAATCGGTTTGTGAGCCAGCTTGCGGAGCTCGGTAAAGACCAGGACCCGCTCCACCGCATCACGCCGCTGATCGCCTTTCAAACCATAAGCGCGGGCAAAAAAATCGAGATACTCGACCACATCCATATTGGGATACTTGCCGAAGGCGTCCGGCATGAACCCCAGTTTTCGACGGACGATGTCGGGTTCATCGATCACCGAATGCCCATGGACAAACGCGTCCCCTGCGGTGGGAGTGTCCAGGGTTGACAGGATCCGCATGGTGGTGGTCTTGCCGGACCCGTTGGGACCGATAAACCCCAGCACCTGTCCGGGCCAGGCCTTGAACGAGACGTTATTGACCGCTTTCAAACGCCCGAAGAAGCGATAGAGATTGCGGCATTCCAGCGCCGGTGTCCCCTGTCGCTCCGGCCGCTTCGCCCCGGTTGACTGGGACGGGGCAGGAGACGGGGCGGCGTCAGTGACGACAGGTTGAGGAGCGGGTTCGGCCTGGTCCATTGGGAAGCCCCGGGAGGGAATGTCGAATGACGAAATCCGAATGACGATTGACTAAAATGTCCGGACGGACTTCGCCGCGTTACGCCGTCGCCACATTCTATTCGTCATTGGGACATTGGTCATTCTTTCGACATTCGGATTTCGTCATTCGTCCTTAAAGTAGTCTCATCTCACGCAATTGTCGGCGACTCGATCGGACGATCGTCTTCCAGCAGGGGCCATTCGAGCGTGAACTGGGCTCCCTGGCCCGGTTCGCTGATGACGGTGATTTCGCCGCCATGTTCCCGCAGGATCTTCTGGCTGACTGCCAGCCCCAGTCCGGTGCCGCGGGAACCTTTGGTCGATTCGAAGATGTTGAACAGCTTGGGCAGTTGGGCCGGAGGAATCCCGGGGCCGTTATCGGTCACGATCACATACACCAGCTTGGCGGCCGGGTCGTGCCCCGTTTCCACGGTGACCGTTGCGCCGGCCTGACCTTCCACGGCATCCAGTGCATTGGCCACGATGTTCAGGATGGCTCGATTCAGCCCTTCCGTGTCGAACATGGTCTCCGGCATATTCGGGTCAAGCCGGCTCTGCAGCTGTGTCGGATTTTCGTCAGCCCGGGCCTGCATCAGTTCCAGGATGTCATTGACCGTATCATTGACCGATGCCAGCTGCGGGACCGGTTGACGCTCCTTACTGAAGGTCAACATGTCCATCACCAGGTTGTAGATCTTGTTCTGATTCTTCTCGACGATATGCCAGCCCTTGCGGACCACTTCTTCGTTGTGGTCCCGCAGTCCCATATCGATCAGGTAGCTGCCGCCGCGGACACCCTGCAGGATATTCTTGATGTGGTGACTGAGGGTGGCGATGGTCTGCCCCATGGCCCCCAGACGTTCCGCCTTCACCAGCGCCTGCTGGTACCGCTGATCTTCCACGGCCAGCGCCGCCTGCCGGCCAATGGCCACCATTAAACGCAACAGGTCCTCGTTGAAGCGATGATTGACGCCCCCCTGTAAGACCACCTGTTCGGGCGCCGTGGTGATATCGACATAAATGACACCGGTCAGCTCGTACCGCCCCTGCATGGGTACGCAAATCGCTTCCCGAATCCCCCCCTGCAGAATACTTTGTCCCGGCGAAAAGCGGGTGTCGGCCTTGGCGTCCGACGTGCGCACCCCCTGGCGATTTCGCAGTACGTATTCGACGATCGTGCGCGACACGGGCATCGGCATTACGCCCTGGGTGCCGCGGGTTGGACTGAAGACGCGCGGCAGCATTTCACCCGTCAGCGGATCGCGCAACATCATACAACCGCGATCCGCCCCCACCGCCTGCAGCGTCAGGTCGAGAATCCGTTGCAGCATCTGCTCGATGGGAATCGCCGGGCGCACCGCCTCTTCTGAAATGCGGTACAGGACCTGCAGATTGGCGAGTGTTTGCGCGAGCGCCTGCTGCTGCGTCACCGGGCCCTTGATGTGCAGCTCACTGCCATCCGGCGCGACACCTTCACCAATAATATTGGAGTGATCTTCGGGGTCGTGCTGGCCCAGGAGCATGACGTTGTGCGACACGTCCGCGGCGGGCACGACGTCGCGCACCAGGGAAAACAGCAGCACGCTGCGGCCAATCTGAATCTGATCGCCATCCAGCAGGACGTGATTGCGGATCGCACGGCCATTCACAAACGTACCGTTCGAACTTCCCAGGTCGGCCAGCGTAAAGTGGCCATCCCGGAGTTGAATTCGCGCGTGGGTCCGGGAGGCTTCGGTATCGAGTAACCGAACCTCATTTTGAGGACCTCGCCCCAACCCCACGGGGGCATCGGCGACTTCAATCCGAAGTCCCGGTTCCACCCCCTGAATGACCAGCAATGTCGCCCGGGTCACGCCCAAAACTCCCCAGCGCAGATTGAATTGGTTTCCTAGAGATCGTTCATCATAACAATCTCGACGTCAGAGGAAACACTCAGTGCATTTGTCGCCCGGGAACCCTGACAGCGGCGAAATGGCCGCAAACTTATTTTTGATAAACTTGTCGCTCCGCGTCCACATACTCAGGGGGCAGGGTTGGTGGAGCAGGGCTTGGGACAACCTGTGAATTCGTTTCTGAAATGGGCCTGCGACGTCAGGCAATGTCAGGCGGGGGACAATTCCCATCAGACATTCGCACTTGCTGGCCTTCCAGATATCGAATCACTTCTGCGGCCACATCACAACCTGTCACCCGGCGAAAGGCCTGCCAACCGGGCACCCCATTCACTTCAATGACAAAACTGCGGCCTTCACGATCGGTCAGCAAATCAATTCCGGCGAGCGGTGCCCCGACGGCCGCAGCCGCGCGCAGCGCCCAGTCTTCTTGCTCGGACGTCAGCGTAATCTGCCGGGCGTGCCCGCTGCGCGAGACGTTCACTCGAAAATCATCGGGGCAGCAGCGTTGCATCCCGCCCAGAATGCGACCGCCCAGCACCATAACCCGGAGATCGCAGCCCGGATGATCCACAAAACGTTGCAGGTAGAGAATCGACTGGGTCCGCTCGATGGTGCGAAACGTGCGGAGTGCCAGGTCGGGATCGCTGACGCGCACGATCCCCCGGCCTTCGGAGCCGAAGATGGGCTTGATGACCACGTCCCCTCCCAGCGCCGCAAACACTTCCATCGCGTAGGAGGCGGTCTCGCAGACGACCGTTTCCGGGACCGGCAATCCGGCCGCCGCCAGCCGGGCCGTGGTGAGATACTTGTCGACGGCGCACTCAATGGCTTTCGGCGGATTCAGGATGTGGATGCCACGGGCTTGCAGCTGGACCAGGGCATCCATGCGAAAGACGACTTGCTCCAGAGAGCCGGGAGGCATTGTCCGGACGATGATGGCGTCGCAGCCGGTGAGATCTTGTCCCGTGCCGCTGACGGCAGCCAGTTGCGGTAGCGCGACACTGGTCGCCAGCCGTTCGAACGGCACAACGAGCGGACGGTGTCCGCGGTCGGTCATGGCGCGGCTGAGATCCCGCGCGTACCAGCTGTCAGGTCGTCCCAGGATGGCGATATGCACGTGAGGCTTTGCTGTTGATTTCAGGAAAGGGGCAGGCGAGTCGTGGGACGGTTCTCCGGGCCCGTCCGTCCAGCCTTCGTGGAATACAAAATTCTTAAATTGATCTGACGCGTCTTCTCAGCCTTCGTGGCATTTGTGTGCTTCTGTGAATAAGGCTTGGAACAGAAGGGAACGAAGGTCGCGAAGAAAGAAAAGAGGAGGCTGACGGGCCGGAAGACTCGTCCCACGGTGATGCCAGCCTCAGTTTTGGGGCAGCTGCTGATTGGCATCGGGGTCTGGCTGGGGGCTGGGATTCGCGTTGGGGTCGGGGATTGTTTCCGTGGGAGTATTACCTTGCAGCAGTTCGGCAGCCTGGGCTCTGGTATTACCCGACAGACGCGCTTCGGCGTAGTCCACCAACCCTTTCAATTCCTGATTATTGCCGTACAGTGAAATCAGGCTGCGCCAGATGTTTTTGGCTTCCAGCGTCTGCCCGTTCAACTCCAGCTGGTCGGCTTTTTTGAGTGTGTTCGTCAGCAACTGCAGACGTTCAGCCGCCGACTGGCCACCCGATTTCTCCAGGATCGCAACCCGACGGCGGGCCAGATTGCGGATGGGTGTGGCTTTCTCGTGGCCGTTGAAGACCGTCACCAGGCTGTTGTATTGTTCCAGCGCCGTGACGCGATCGCCGAACTGTTCGTAGTCATAAGCTTTCTTAAACAGGCGTTCGACTTCCTCTTTCAGCTCGCGACCCTTCTCGATCTTGACCATCAGCAGCTTTTCAACGCGGTCGGTATCCACATCTTCGACAAACTTCTTCGCCTCTGCAGCGTGCTGGCCCTCGGGAAAACGCCGGATCAATTCGTCGAGGTAATCAGACTTCGCGCGTTCGCGATCTTCCACATTCTCAGACTTCATCAGGGGCTGGGCGAGCGCAAACAGGCGTGCCTCACTGCGCGGCCACATCATAAATACAACCAGCCCGACGACGACTGCCAGGCAAGTGGCCAGGAACCAGGCCTGCTCATAGATCGGCGACCCGTCGGCCTTCTTCTTCTTTTTGCGCTTCAGCAGATTCTTGGCGATATCGACATCGCCCACTGTCGACACGGCAATTCCGGTCGGTTCGCCCGTCACCGCGTGTTCGGCCACGCTGACGTTATGGGCGACTTTCTCATTCACTTCCCGGAGTGCCTGTTCGACAGCCAGCGCGTCACGCGGCCGCTTATCCGGTTCCTTCTCCATCAGATTGAGGATCACCTTCTCCAGCCAGATCGGGCAATCCAGGACCTCGGTGCAGACCCGCGGCGGCTTCTTGGTGAGATGCTGCATCAACAGTTCAGCGGTGGTCTCGGTCTGGAACGGGGTCTTCCCCGTAACGAGTTCGTACAACACGACACCGAACGCGTACAAGTCGGTCTTGGCTGTAATCGGAGAACTGCCGCTAATCTGCTCGGGGGCCATGTAAGCGAAGGTCCCCAGCGTCTTCCCGGCGGCGGTCAGGGCGGTGGCATCGCTGATGCGCGCCAGACCGAAGTCGGCCAGCTTGATCTTGCCCGATTTATCGAGCATCAGATTGGCCGGCTTCAAATCGCGGTGCACGACGCCGTTTTCATGGGCGTGCTCCAGGGCGTTACAAATCTGAATGCCATATTCAATGACCTGCTGCCAATCGAAGCGGCCTTTTTTCCGCAGCAGTTCGGACAGCGAACCCCCTTCAACCAGTTCCATGGCATAGAACCGCTGGGATCCCAGGCGGCCGCCACCGTAACACTGGACGATGTTGGGGTGCTTCAGCTTCTTGAGGATCTCGAGCTCGCGGGTGAACCGCGCGATCAACTTTTCGTCCTCCTGCAGGCCGGGGGACAAGACTTTCAGCGCGACGCGCTGGCCCGTTTTGGTGTACCTGGCACGGTAGACGACGCCCATGCCGCCGGCACCGAGCTGATCTTCGAGCTCAAAGGGGCCGATCGAGCGGTTCTGCATACCGTGCATTCCCAAGCGTAATCTGCGGTGAGGACAGACGGCACACAGCCAGTCTCGTCCGGGAACTCGTATCATTGACGACGAGAGTTTGATCCAGCAAGTCTAACTCAAACTTCCGTTTCTGCCGGCAGCCGCCCATTGTTCTCGCCGACTTGGCGGTGGCGTCGCAGGGGCGATCATCCCCGCCCGGCACACTTCGCACTCTATATTATCTCTCTCAAATTGTTCCGCAGTCGAGCAACGATTGCAACGAACTCCGGCAGTTCTCGCAATTTTCGCAGATTTTGCCTGTCGCGGACCTGGAATTTTTTACAAAACCCGCCTGCGCCGGCAACTTTGACCTGAGTTTGAAGTTGACGGATTTTTTGACATGTGGAGAATCCCCGCCGGGCTTACCCAGAAGCCCCGCGTTCCGTCCCAGCGGTCCGCAGTACCCAGTCCCGATTTTCAAGTAATACATCCTACGTCCAAGTCGTCTAGCAGTTCGAAATTACGGTCTGAAACGTCCGGCAGCACCCAGGCTGCCTGAAACCGGCGACCATCCGCGTTCCGATCTGCTTTTCCTTGTGATCTGTTTCCAGACCCCGCAAGAACAGGTCTTCTCGTGAATACAGCATTGATCTACCTGCTGGTTGCCAGCCTTGGCTTTGCCGACAGAGATGTTCGCCCAGCCGCGCCGGGATTGGCGACGCCCGCGTCCACCGCGTACTCGGCCGCATTGGCCGATGTGACCAGCGAAGGCCCGGTCGCCGACTGGATTTCGTCACGTTTTGTGGCTGACAACCCGGCCGAAGGTCGTCATGTAATCCGCGGCCAGAGCGGCGATGCGCCACCTTACGATTCTGCGCCGCAAACGCAGTCTTCCGCCGAGGCTCAGACATTCGTTCAAGGCGACCCCAACCAGGGGATCATCAACGGTCCCGCTCTCGGCCAGCCGTACCCCTCGACGGCTCCCTACGATCCGTTTCTCGGCGGCGCGCAGGGGGGCTACGATCCGCTGGCAGTCACCGGGGCCCCGCCCGGCCTGGAATACTACGATCCCTACTCGCGAGATTTTCAGTACGGCATCCTGGGAGCCCAACCGTATCGCCTGGGGACGGTCTCCAATCACGAACTGGGCTACATCTTTCCGTCTTCCACCAACAATAACGGCATCAGCGGCGATTTCAGCGTCATCGAAACGAACCATCAATGGCGCAATTCCTGGTATATGCCCTCGGGAGCGATCTTTTCGTGGAAGCCCGAATTCAACTACCGTGGCTGGTCCGGTCCGGATGGAATTCCGCTGCCGGGACACGTCTACCGGTTTGCCTCGGACATTGAGTTAGGAGCACAGGGCCCCGGCCCGTGGGGCTTCCAGCTGGGCTTTACTCCGCAGCTGACGACCGACTTTGACCGGCAGCTCAACAGCAGCGCCTGGTTGTTTGACGGCCGCGCCATGCTGTTCTTCAAGCCCGATCCCACCTTGATGCTTGTCGGCGGTGTGGGCTATTGGGATCGCGTGAAAGACCGCATCATTCCCTACGCCGGCGTGGTCTGGACCCCCGATGATCGCTGGGAACTGCGGCTGCTGTATCCGAAGTCGCGCATCAGCTACTACATGGGCGACTGGGGTGCCGGCGGCGTCTGGCTGTATGGCTCGGCGGAATACAATGTCGAAGCCTATCAGGTCGGCCTGACCACGTTGAACAGCGGCGACCAGGTCGAAGTGAGCGACTACCGGGCCTTGATCGGTTTGCGGTCGGACAACGGGTTCGTCTCGTCGTTCATTGAAGGTGGCTGGGTCTTCGACCGCCAGGTCGATTTTGCCGGCAAGCACACCGACTTCGACATCAACGACGGCTGGATGATCCGCACCGGAATCCGGTTCTAAAATACCGTGGGACGGGTCTCCAGGCCCGTCAGTCCCGCGCCTTGTGAGCGGAATGGCGCTCGCCACCGGTTCCGCAGTGTGACGTTTCAACCGAAAAAACCGGCGGCCAGCGCCGTGCCGCTCAACTCGGCACGGTCGGGCCCGGAGACCCGTCCCACCAGGTGGCCGGTCTATTCGGCCTCACCACCTTCCAACCGGGCCAGTCGCTCGCGGTTGTCTTTGTAGTCGTAATCGTATTCCAGCACGGTCTGGTAGTGACGAATGGCGGCTTCCTTGTCCTTGAGCTCTTCACAGACACGGCCCAGGAAGTAATGCAGATCCAGGAACACATCCAGATTATCGTCGGGCTTGCAGTCCTGCTCGGCCGTTTCGAACTGGCGGCGCGCCAGCGGGTATTGCTTCTCGTAGATGAAGCATTTCCCCAGGTTGATCAATGATTCCACCTTGCGCCGCGCATCGCCACGCGATTTCTGCAGCAGTGGAATCGCCAGCTGATGCCGCTTGTCCTGCATGTAAAGCAGGGCCAGGTCGAACTTCAGCGTCATATCCTGCGGGTAATGTTCGATGCGCGAGGCGTAGATCTCGATCTCGCGTAACATCAACTCGCGTTTGGCATCCTTGTATTTCCGCTCGGTAAACTTGTTTTCCGGGTCGGCGACCGCCTCTTCCCGGGCAAATCCGACCGCCCGGCGCATCATGTCGAGCTGCACGTCTTCCAACTGCTCGCGGATCTTGATTTCGCCGCCGGAAACTTCCAGGGCTTTTTGCAGAGCCTCGGCCGTTTTCTCCAAGTTGCCTTCGCGCCGCAGAAAATCGGCCAGCTTGAGATAGTTGTCCTTGTTCGCCGGGTCCTTGCGGACGGCGCGTTCGAGATCGGCCTGCACCGACATCCCGGGCCCGTCAGCCGTATCCTTATTCATCTTGTCCGCGAAGACCTTCTGGACCTGGCGGATATCGTCGGCGTTCTCGTAGCCCCCGCGATGAACCGTCTTCTGCGCAGACAACGAGGTGATCTTCGAGCGCGCTTCGCCGTCCAGATTGTCCAGCCGCAGCAACTTCGTGTAGATTTCAATCGCCTGATCGTAGTTGGCCCGGGCTTCGTACAACCGCGCCAAGGAACGCAGGTAGTCCTTATTGTTCGGCTCGCCTTTGACTGCCCTCTCAAAGCAATAGACCGCGGGCTCCACAAATCCGACCGCGTTCAAGGCATCGCCCAGATCGGCATTCAGTCCGGGATCCCAGGGGTTCAACGCCAGTCCATCTTCGCAGAGGGTGATGATAGAAGCCCAGTCGCTTTGCATGCGACTTTTCTTGATCGAGCCCTTCGTCGTCATCAACCGCATGCCCGACATCGAGGCCCCGCTACCGTTATTGTTGTAGCGTTTCTCGGTGACTCCACGCAGCGACTGTCGATACAACAGGTTCTCCGGCACCATGTTGACCGCCTGGCGAAACATCTGGCAGGAATATTCCCAGTTCTGCTTCATCATGGCTTCAGTGCCACGCTTGAAACAGTCAGTCGCGAGCTTCTTCTTACGATCGTCAGACATTGGAGGATTGGCCATTGCGAACGTAAATTCCTCAGCAGAAACGAATCTTGGGATGTCGCCAGAGCGGACCACCGGAGTGAACCCTCCGGTCTCTCTTATTATTTCACTTTCGAGAATGCAAGTATAGCAGGATTCTCGCATGTCGACCGCTATGCTGTCGCCTGGCTGTCGGAGTGGGGCGCCAATCGATCCAGTCCGATCAAGAATCCTGCACTGGGCCCGGCTCTGGCGAGTCCGGCGACGGGGTCAGGCTATGGCCGCTGCCACGAACGCAGCCGCGGCAGCTCCGGATGATCCGGCTGCAGTTCGCACAGGCGGCGGATGTGAAATTCTTCGGCAAATTTGTCCTGCAGCACATGGGCCAGGTGGGCCTGGTGCAGGTGCCAGCGGCAGCGCGATACGCGGCTCTGATCGGCCCGATTGACTGGCGGCTGAGCGGTCTCGACACTGTGGTCGACAAACTGATTGGGCAGCAGCGGCGCCAGTGTGCCGTCCGCCGTATTGACGGCTGTCAGCGACACTTCTCGAGCCCACCCCGCGATTTTTTCCGGGGCCAGGGAACTCGGTTCGGGAAGATCCCAGACACGCAGGCAGTCGCCCCCCACCACCGCAATCCGGCGTCCGTCGGCACTCAAGTGAGCGTCGGTCAGTGCACTGGGCTTCCGCAGCGGCGGGGTCAGTGGTTCACCGCGAGACCAGTCCCAGATCTGCACCAGGCCCGCCTCGGTCGCCGTCACAAACGTGTTATCGCGCGGATTGAATTGCGCCAGCACCGGCCGGCTTTCCAATTGAAAGCCACCGCCCCGCCAGTTCCAGGTCGCCGTATCGCGGATCCGGCACGCATGGTTCTCACTGACCGTCGCCAGATGCCGGCCATCGGGACTGAAACAGACCTGGCGCAGGGCGACCAGATCCGCATTCACCGCCGGCGTCAACAACTCACCGGTACGAGTGGCCCAGACTCGTAAACCGAACTGCCCCACCACCGCCAGCCGAGTCCCCGACGCATCGAACATCATGGCGGCGACGGCCTGCCCCGGGGGCAACTGCAGACGCCGCACATCCATCTTCGCCCGAGTTTGATCCAGGGTCATCTTGTGATCCGCGGCCATCGGGTGATACAGGGAAATCACCCCCTCCGAATCGAGAATGGCGGCATATTCCGCAGCGGGTGACAGCTGGACCTGCACCGGATAACTGTGCTTGGAAATCGGCAGGCGAATCGGTTCCGCCCCGGCCAGCCCTAATAACGAGGCACGCCCCACTTCGGGGACCAGCAGCCGGCTGTCGGCGGTCAGCAGCGGGCGCAAGCCATCCACCTCCGTGGCCGGATGCAGTGGATGAGAATCGGCAATAAAGGGCAACCGCAAGCCAGATTGCGAATCCCACGCATTCACCGTCAGCCGGGGCCCCGCGACTTCCCGTGCAGCACGCTGCTGCGTCGAGACCGACACCAGCCAGGCACCATCGTCGCTCCACTCCAGACGCTGCCGGTCAGCGACTCCCTCCAGCACATTCGCCGCTACGTGATCGCTCACGGCACCAGTGGCCAGACCGAGTTGCCCCGCCCCCCCGGCACTGAGCCCGCGGTCGTGATGTGCGAAACCAGCCGGGCGCGGTGCCTCGATTCGCTCACCCGTTTCCACGTTCCAGATCACTGGCAGGCCACGGTCACCCACCGCCGCAACCCGTTGACCGTCCGGGCTGAACCGGACGCTTTTCAACTTGTCTGCAGTGGGATGGAAGAAGAACTGACCCCGGGCCCGCGGAGAAATATCCCAGACGGTCAACAAGCCGTTCTGGGTGCTGGTCGCCAGCAGGTCGCCGCCAGGGCTCCAGCACAACGAACGCACCGCGCCCGGATGGCGCAGAATGCCAGTCCAGGGCTGATGATTGTGCACATTCCAGATACGCACGTTGCCATCCTCATGAGCCAGCGCGTACCACTGGCCATCGGGGCTATATCCAAACCCCTGCGCATCGATTTCGTGCGGATGTACGGAGTCCTGAAAATGGAAGGTCTGGTGGGCCGCCTGCTCGTAGAACGCCACCCGCCCCCGCGGCAGCAGCATTGCCAGCCAGCCACTGTTGTCCTGAAACAAAATCTGTCGCGGCACAGGCACATCGAGAATTTGCGGTGCGGTCTTCTGTGCCGCAGTGACCTGATAGACGCACGTCTGGCTGGCAACCTGCCCCGCAAACCAGCGCCCATCGCGACTCCAGCCACTCGCCGCCGTCTCGAAACGCTCATCGGGCAACAACGGCTCGCAGCTGGGAACGGTCAGAATCTGCACGTGCTGATCCGATCGTACCAGCAACCGCTGACTGTCAGTGCTGAATTCCGCCTGCAGCTGACGCACACTCACCGGCAGGAAATCCCGCCGGGCGATGTTGCCGGTCGATAGATCCCACAAGCCCGCTACGATTTCATCTTCCGGCGTCAGAAAACTCACCAGCAACCACTGGCCATCCGGCGATTCCCAGGCGGCCTGCAGTTGCACGTGGCGTAACGTCGGCGGCGCTTCCAGCAGACTCCAGGGGGCATGACCCGCCAGGCTCAACTCGGCCGTGTGCAGCCCCTGCTGCGGGTCATAGCCGACGCGCCGCCGTCCCAGATTCGTAAAGACAGCATGCGTCAATACCACCGATTCCTCGGAGCTGTCCGAACCCGCCAGATCAGCGGCCAGCAGCTGCTCATGGTGCCCGGTCTCCAGATTCCACCGCAGCAAACGCGTCCGCTCGGGATTGGAAACGCACAGACGGCCGCCAGAAGTCGCGCCGGCTGCCGCCTCGGCACCGAACCAGATCCCGTCGCGATCAACGCGAAAATCAGCCAGTTCATCAGCAGAATGCGAATCAACGATCCCCGTACCGACCACCAGCTTGGGTAGCCATTCGCGAAACACCACCCGGGGCGCGCCCTGCATGATGGCCCCCACTCGTAACCGCAACGCAGGTTCGAGTGCCAGGTAACGTTCCGCATCGGTCCGCGCCTTATCGCGCCCTGCACCAGCGCCCCCCACATCCGGTGCGGAATTGTCACCCAGCGATGTGGCCAGACGCTGCTCCGAGCGCAGAGTCTCAGCGGTCCACACCAGGGCCGCAAAGTCATCGCCTTGCTGCAGGTAGGCCGTCGCCTCGGCACGCTGGGCCTGAATCAATCGATTCTGAGCTTCCCGAGTCGAAACTTCTGCCGCTTTGCGACTCAGTTCCGACGACGTTTTGGCATGCTCTGCAATTCGCAGCATCTGGTTCGCGAGATCACGATCCTGGCGGGCCTGCCGCGCAGTCGCCAGGGCATTCACATAGAGCGCCCCGAAACTGAAGACACTGGTCGAAGTGATGGAGAGGGTCCCGAGTGCCAGAAAGGCCATCAAGGGCTTGCGCTCCACCCAGCGGCGAAACTTCGTGAACAGGCTCTGTGGACGGGCCCGGATCGGTTCGTGATTCAGGAATCGTTCGAGATCGGCCGCCAGCTCACTGGCGGACTGATAGCGGTGATCGAGATCCCGGGCCATCGCCTTCAGAATGATCGTTTCCAGATCGCGCGGCACTTCGGGGACCAGCCAGCGCGGTGCAGGAATCTGCGGCTCCTTCACCTGCTCGAGCAGCTGTGCCCGGTCCGATCCGTCTAACGCGGGCCGCAGGGTGACCAGCTCGTACAGCGTCAGACCGAGGCTGTAGATATCGCTGCGATGATCGATCTTGCCCGTCAGCGCCTCCGGAGGCATGTATTTCAACGTTCCGACCAGATCGTCGCTCGCCGTCAGGTCCACGGCGTCGAGATCGAGTTTGGCCAGCCCGAAATCGGATAACCAGACCACCTCATGCCGATCGATCAACAGATTGGACGGTTTGACATCGCGATGTTGAATCCCCCGCTCGTGGGCATACTGCAGAGCCTCGGCGACCTGAAATCCAATCCGGGCCACCGCGCGGTAGCGGGAGGCCGCCGTCATCGAATCAATACTGTCGGGCGGGGTCGATAATGCCCGCGACAGGAGCAATGACGAGCCACTGTGGATCGCCGACTGACTCCGCTGGCCCGCATGTCGGTGTTCGGTCAGGACCGAGGTCTCGCAGTCATCTTCGGACAGTCCCAGGCGCTCCCGCAGCTCAGTGATGACCTGATCGAGGCCGCGGCCGGTCACATAGCGCATGGCAAAATAATGGACGCCATCCTGCTCACCGACGCCATAGATTTCCACAATGTGACTGTGGTGCAACCGCGCCACTGCCTGGGCTTCGCGGCGGAAACGCTGCAATTCCCGTTCGCTGCGAAAGCGTCGTGCGGGGAGGACCTTGAGCGCCACCTGACGCCCCAGCGACTCCTGACGGGCCTCGTAAACGATTCCCATACCGCCACGCCCCACCTCACGGATGATCTTATAGTCTCCCAGGTGTTCCCCCGGTTGCGGCGTGGAGGTGGTCCCGCGGGCGTCCGAGTGGGCATGCTCCTCCGCCAGCACGCTGCAAATGGCAACGACCAGTTCTTCATCCTGCGAAAAGCGTCCGACGTATTCGGCCGTTTCCGGATCATCCCCCCGGCGAACGCGCAGTTCCCACTCCGAAGCGATGAGCTCTTCCAGCAGATGCGGCCGCTCGACCGGTTCCACCAGCGTCAGGCAATGCTCAATGGTTAAGGGACGGTTCTGCCGCCAGGCTTGTTCAAACTGGCGGCAAACGCGATCCAGGCGGAATTCCGCCTCTTTAAGCTGACTGATGACACCGGAACCGTGCACGACGATCAAGTTTTCTTGTAAGGGACCACATTCTTCAACAGGCGAACGTCCGGCGTCGGCCCGGAGGTTTGCGACTCACGGGAGGTGAGCGCAAACCAATTCAGACCGCAATGCCATTCCTCATAACCTGACTCTATAACCTGACTCTCCAGAGCCGGGCGAATCTCAGGCCGTGACGTCAGCCGGATCTCCAGAGTCGCGCAGCAGCGAACACAGCCCAAGCATCTAACTCCAAGCTAATGGGCCCTCCCAGCGCTGTGTATCCCAGCCTGTCAGCAATCCGGGCCGACCGCGATCGTTGGAGTTCCGGTTGTAACGGTGACACCGCTCCCGGGGCCGGTGTGCCGTCCAGTTCGGGGGCGCCGATCCCATTATGAAATGCACGTAACGTACAGTCGAACAATGCCTTACGCGAACTTCGGAACTTCAAACGAATGCGAAAATGGGGGATTTCGGGGCGTTTCGAAAGTTGGAGGAAGGCAGGGTCGCGGAGAAAATAGGTTTGGTCCTTGGTCAGTTGTCAGTTGTCAGTTGTCAGTTGTTTCGCCGCGGTGCGGAGGGATGTTTTTGGGGAAAACGCTTCTCAGGATGTCATTATAGTGAACACCAGAACAAAGAAGTCGAAGAAGTCAAAGAGAACACGAGTTTCATGCGTGGCCTTCTAGCGGCGGATACTTCTGGAATCGGGAGACTCAACGACTTGAACAAAGGGGACAAAGAAAGCAAAGAGATCGCGAATTTCCGGTGTGCTCTTGAGGTCTGCGGCAGAAGCCAGACAGAACTGACTGGGTGAGCCCCCTGCCGCGTATGACACCAGACACGAAGCGACTGCAGAAATCCGCAACTAATTACACCAAAAAAACTTACGACACACAAACCAGATCTGCCGCCGCAGAATTGGGGTCGGGCGTTCAAATTTCAAAATTGGCCTCAGGGCTGGGCATGCGATCGCCCCTTGAAGGGCGGCCAATTTTGGAAATTTGAACGCCCGACCCCAGACAGAACGACTTGAACAAAGGGGACAAAGGGGGCAAAGAAGTCGCGAGTCTCGGGTGTGCTCTTGAGGCCAGAGCCAGAGGCTGAATTGAACGGATCTGGCGAGCAGCAGGGCCCACGGAGCCAAATCACAATGTCTGTTTTCTGTAAGCGGAAGTCTGATCGGGCCCGGTGAAAATGCCGGTCTGAGGAGGGGCAGATTCCCAAAATGCGAGAGCCGCGGCGGGATCGAGATTTCCCTGCAATTTGGGGGGCGTGCGCATTGAGAAAACGGGCCGTTTTTGCTATATTCTCGCTACAACTTTAACGAATGAATTTCCAAAGGGTTGCGACGATTTTTAGATCGTCAAAAAAGGGGTCTTCTGCGGCCTTTCAAGCCGACTGTCGCCGGACCGTGGCAAATCGAGCGACGTGGGCACGAAGCAGCACCCGATTCGGGCAAGTCAGGCTACGCATACTTCTGAGAGAGTGAGGAATTCCGTTGTCGAACGGCATGTCTGGTAATAACGAAAACGGTGGCTTACGCGAAAACATCCTGGTGCATGACATCCAGGACGAAATTCGCACCAGTTATCTCACGTATGCGATGAGCGTCATCATCAGCCGCGCGTTGCCGGACGTCCGGGACGGGCTGAAGCCTTCTCAGCGCCGCATCCTGGTGGCGATGAATGACCTCAACCTGGGTCCGAATTCTTCGCGTATCAAATGCGCAAAGATCGCCGGTGACACCAGCGGTAACTATCACCCGCACGGCGAAGGGTCTGTTTATCCGACGCTCGTTCGCATGGCGCAGAACTGGGTGATGCGTGAAACCCTGGTCGACAAGCAGGGGAACTTTGGTTCGCTGGCCGGTCTGCCTCCGGCGGCCATGCGTTACACCGAAGCCCGCCTGTCGGCAGTCGCTTCGGAACTGCTGGATGACATCAATCGCGACACCGTCGACTATGTGCCGACGTATGACCAGCGGTTGATGGAGCCTGTCGTACTGCCATCACGCGTGCCGAACTTGCTCGTCAACGGTTCGACCGGTATTGCGGTCGGTATGGCGACCAGCGTGCCGCCCCACAACCTGGCGGAAGTTTGTAACGCGGCGATTGTCCTGATCGACAATCCCGATGCCGGCCTGGATGACTTGCTGGAAGTGCTGGAAGGCCCAGATTTTCCGACCGGCGGCATTATCTGTGGCCGCATGGGGCTGCGGCAGGGCTACTTGACCGGGCGCTCGACAATGACGATGCGGGCCCGGACGCATTTCGAAGAAGACAAAAACCACGACGTCATCGTCGTCACCGAAATTCCGTATCTCGAAACCCGCGACCGCCTGCGTGAGAAACTGGAAGAACTGGTCCGCGACGAACGGATCAAGGGGATTGCCCGCATCATCGATCTGACCGACCGCACGCTGCCCGCGTGGCAGGTCCGGTTGCACATCGTGATCAAGCGCGACGCCGATAAGGAAGTAGTTCTCAATCAGCTGTTCCAGTATTCGCCGCTGCAGGGGACCTTCAGCTTCATCATGCTGGCCCTGGTCGGCAGCCGGCCACAACTGCTGACGTTGAAAGAAACGCTGCAGGAATTCCTGCGGCACCGTGTCGACGTCATCCGCCGCCGCACCGAATTCCTGCTGGCGGAAGCTCGCAAGCGCAAGCACACGGTCGAAGGCCTGTTAATCGCCCAGCTGAATATCGACGAAGTGATCAGCACGATCCGCAAGTCGTCCAGCCGTGCCGTGGCTCGCGAAGAACTGCAGAAGATCACAGTTCCCGGTGAGCTCATCGCCCGGGCGCTGGGCGACAAGGGTTACGAGGCCTTCCAGGGGGAACGGGGGATCGCGGCCGAGTACTCATTGTCCCAGACGCAGGCCGAAGCGATCGTCGCCATGCAGCTCGGTTCGCTCGCGGGTCTCGAACGCGACAAGCTGGGCGAAGAGTTTTCGAAGTTGCTCGATGAGATCGCCGAGTACGTCCGGATCCTGTCGGATGAAGCCAACATCCTGGCGATCATTCGGGGCGAAATGGAGATGCTGGCGGCCAAGTACAACGACAAACGCCGCACGACGATCACCGACGAAGAACTGACTTACGTCGACCGGGCCGACTTGATCACCGAAGAACCGATGGTCGTGACGCTCAGTCATCGCGGTTACATCAAGCGGATGGCCCTCGACACCTACCAGGCCCAGCACCGCGGCGGGCGCGGAATCACCGGGGCCAAGGTCGAAGAAGACGATCCGATCGAGCATCTGTTCGTCGCCAGCACGCACGATTTCCTGCTGTTCTTCACCGATCGCGGCAAGGTATTCTGGCAGAAGGTGTACGATCTGCCGCTGCTGAGCCGCACCAGCAAGGGGCGGGCACTCGTCAATCTGCTGCAATTGCAGGAAGGCGAAAAGATCTTCAGCTGCCTGGCGGTCCGGCATTTCGACGAAGTCCGTCAATTGCTGATGGCCACCCGCAAGGGCATCGTCAAGAAGACGCCGCTGGCGGCTTACAGCCGACCCAAGAAGGGTGGCATTATTGCCATCAAGCTGGAAGAAGGCGACGAACTGATCGACGTGGTCATCGTCGGCCCGACGAACGACGTGCTGCTCGCCACGGCCAATGGGCACTCGATCCGTTTCGCCCAGTCCGATGCCCGCAGCATGGGCCGTAACAGCCGCGGCGTGAAGGGGATCAAGCTGAGCAAGGGGGATCATGTCGTCGGCATGGTCGTCGCCGATCCCGAGATGGATCTGTTGTCGATCTGCGAAAACGGCTACGGCAAACGGACTCCGTTCGGCTACGAGGAACCGATCGTCGTCGTGGAAGCCCCGGTCGTCAGCGAAGACGGTGCCGAAGACGATGTGCCGGCGGACGAACCGCCCGCAGTGGACGAGCCCGATGAAGTCGACGGCGAGGGGGAAGAAGCCCAGAAGAGCAGCATGCGCTATCGCCGGCAGAAACGTGGCGGGAAGGGCCTGGTCAACATCAAGACGACGGCTCGCAACGGCAAAGTGGTCGACATCATCGGCGTGTCCGAGCAGGACGAAGTCCTGATGGTCACCAGCCAGGGCAAGATCCAGCGAATCCGCGTCCGGGACATCAACCAGATCGGCCGCGGTACCCAGGGTGTGACGATTATTCGCATGGAAGAAGGGGACACGGTCGCCTCCATCGCCCGCGTGCCGAGCGAAGACATCACCGTCGTCACCCCCGAAGAAGTCTTGACCACGCCGAGTACGCCAGTAGCGGAAATGCCGCAACCGGAGATCGAAACGCCCGACGTTGAAACGGCGGAAGACGAGACTGACGACAACTGATCGTCTAAAGATCGGCATGGAATAGAAAACAGGCGAGCCGGGCGGCGTAAGCCCCCGGATTCTTCGAACGTCGTGCGACACGAATGCTGGAAAAAGAATCCGGGGGCTTACGCCGCCCGGCTCGCCTGAAACCTGTTTTTTGAGCGCATTTTGGGAACGACGGAATGAATCCAATCCGACGCATGCTCGTCACCGGCGGTTGCGGATTCATCGGGTCGATGTTCATCAAACTGGAACTCGACGCCCATCCCGAACTGCAGATCGTCAACCTCGACAAGCTGACTTACGCCGGCAATCTCGAGAACCTGACTTCAATCGCCACCAATCCGAACTACGAATTCGTACGCGGCGATATCACCGATCGTGATCTCGTCGGCAAGTTGATCGGCGACGGCAATTTTGATGCGGTCGTGAATTTCGCGGCCGAAAGCCACGTCGATCGCAGCCTGCTCGACAGCGGTCCGTTTATTCAGACGAACGTCGTGGGAACGCAGGTGCTGCTGGATGCGTCGCGACAGGCGCAAGTGGGCCGCTACCTGCAAGTTTCCACCGATGAAGTCTACGGCAGCCTGGGACCGACCGGCTTCTTCACCGAAGAGACGCCGCTCGCACCGAACAGCCCGTATTCTGCTTCGAAAGCGGCCGCCGACATGCTGGTCCGCGCTTACTGCCATTCGTTCGACTTTCCGGGGATCATCACCCGCTGCTCGAACAACTATGGCCCGTACCAATTTCCAGAAAAGCTGATCCCGCTGTTTATCTCCAATGCACTGGCCGATCTGCCGTTGCCGGTCTATGGGACGGGACTCAACGTGCGGGACTGGATCCATGTGACCGACCATTGCCGGGGCATCAGTGCGGCACTGCGGCAGGGCCAGGTGGGCGAGGTTTACAACTTTGGGGGTCGGCAGGAACACACCAATCTGCAGATCACGCACCTGCTGCTGGCCTATCTGCAGAAGCCTGCCAGCCTGATAAAATATGTCACCGACCGCCCGGGACATGATCAGCGGTATGCGATTGACTGTACCAAAGCAGAAACACAACTCTTGTGGAAGCCAGAGGTTCCGTTCGAAACCGGATTGCGGGAAACGATTGACTGGTACCTGCAAAATGGAGAGTGGGTGCAACGCATTAAATCTGGGGCATACTTGAAGTATTACGCAGCGCAATACGGAACCAGGCTGAGTTCATAAACAATAAACAATGTGCGCCGGGACGGCCCGGCGGCAGCGGTCGTCGAGCGGGGTTTACTGCGTGAGGGTCGGTGCAGTCGAAATTCGACGTTTTTCTGGGTAAGATAGGTACACTCAGGTTGCAGGCTTCCCATTTTTCGAGTTTGACGGGAAGCAGGCGAGAGGGGAGTTTGAGCGAGACTCAACCCTCATCGCTGGCTCGACACGAGCGTCGGGGGGATCATTTGTGATATCGGGCTACGCAGATCAATGGGCTCTGGTTACCGGGGCTTCATCCGGGATAGGTGCGGAATTCGCGCGCCGTCTGGCGTCGCGCGGCATGCACCTGGTTCTCGTCGCCCGCCGCAAGGAGCTGCTCGAATCACTGGCCGAAGAACTGCATACCGCGCATGGCACCAAGTGCGAAATCATCGCCTGTGATCTGGCCGATGCCGTTCAGCGGGCCGCGCTGGTGGCCGAGATCGCGAAACGCAGCATCACCATCGAGTTGCTGATCAACAACGCCGGCTTCGGGTATATCGGTGAGATCGAGACGACCGACATCAAACGCGTCATGGAAATGGTGCAGTTGAACATCGCGGCATTGACCGAGCTCTCCTATGTCTACCTGCAGGGGATGATGCAGCGCGGCCACGGGGCCGTGTTGAATGTGGCGTCAGTGGCTGCATTCCAGCCGGTCGCCTACATGGGGGTCTACGCGGCTTCGAAGGCGTATGTCCTGCACTTCTCGGAAGCGATGTGGGCCGAAGCGCGAGAGAAGGGTGTGACGGTCACGGCATTGTGCCCCGGCCCCACGCAAACCGATTTCTTCGACGTCGCCGGAGCCAAGGGCTGGCTCGCCAAGAAACGCTCGCAGACCCCGGAAGAAGTCGTCCGCTGCGGCATGCGGGCCCTCGAGAAGAAGCGGCAATACACCGTCGCCGGCTGGATCAATTACATCCTGGCACTCGCCGTGCGACTGGCCAATCGCCGGACCGTCGTTCGCGAATCGATGAAGTACTTCCGCCCCGCGAAGCCGAAATGACAGTCGTTGATCGCACGTCGATCACAAGGCAATCGCAGTCGCTCGGTCGGACCAGATTTCACGCTCTTTAACAATTCCAATTTGTTATGGCGGGTACGCATGCCTGGACATCGAGCGGAGCTGGCCCCCTCGGATGGCTGCGGCGAACCGGGCTGGTGCACCAGGCCGCTGACGTGACATTCGCCGAGCTGTGGACGACTACCTTCGAACGGCAGTGGCGATAAGGTCGTCGATTGCGGACTCTTGCTGTTCAGAACATAACCGTGACAGCGCCGCCAGTTCGGGCGGCTCAAAGTCGGGAATGGGGAAGTTTTTCAACGTGTTGCCCGTGATGTCCAGATTCACTCCGCGACGCTTGGCATGCGTGCCGAACCAGTCGCGTGCAAAGTTCGAACACAGAACGGCCGCCAATGCGGGGAGTGACGGTACAGCAGGTTGTTCGTGCGTGGCGACATCCCCCTGTGCCAGGATCAGATTGACTGCAAACCCCACGTAGGTGGGAGGCTGCACATAGACAAACTGCGGCTGACGACACATTTGAACGGCGAGAATCCGAGGCTCTTCAAAGAGCCGTGCTTCACGCGGCCAATGCAGATGCCACCACGGAATCTTGCCCTGCAGGGTTTCACGACGTCGCTCAAGGAGGGGACGAAAGCGACTCAAGTGCCGGGCGATATTGGGCAGTGCCGAGATGTCGGGAGCAGTCTCGCGGTTCAGATAGAGCAACCACTGTGCGGGTTCAGTGGGCGACCAGTCGCGGGTGATTTCAACAGCGGAAAAATAGGGCCGGACACACTGTTTCTCGGCCTCCGACAACTGCAACTCCTGCAGTTCGGCAGTAGTTAGAACGAAGACCCCTTCGCCCGCTCGATAATCAGTTTGTTCCAGGGCCTGCCGCCGGGTCACGCGGGGCGGGTTCTCGGCGATCCCCTGGCGAACCACAAAGCAATCGCCGAGCCGCAACCGACGTGACACTGATCCCGGGGGGGAAGGGGCCGGGGCCTCCGGCCGGTCCGCGAGCCAGATCCGCCCGTCTTGAAACAGTGTGTCCCCATTGACCTGCCGGCAGGTAAACGGCAACTGGCCGGGTTCCGTGTCAGATGCTCTACGGTGAATCAGTAAATCGGCCCACACGTCGCGATGGCCCACGGACGAATGGCAGCTAGGCGGCAGCCGGAAGATGTCGCACGGTTCGCTGGTCGCCCCCTGGCGAACCTGCATGATCAGATGGCGTCCCCCCACGCCGGGGAATACAGGGGCCTGGTCGAGATCCACGAATTCCAGGGGTGTCGTCTCCTCTGCGAGACGTTTCACCAGTGGCCGTCCGGCGGCTGACGTCGTCCAATAACTGTTGACAATGAAGGTCAACAGGCCACCCGGTCGCAATAAATCCAGGGAACGATGAAAGAAATAATGCCACAGGTCCATCCGGGCGTGTCGCCAGCGACTGTCGAGCGGTGAATGCTCGAGCCCCGCCAGATCCTGTTTGGCCCCCCGCTCGCGACGGTAGGGAGGGTTCGCCAGAACCACATCAAAGCCCCCCGCCGCACAGACATCGGGGAACTCACGACACCAGTGAAAAACGGGCTCGGGGGCCGGTTGCGGATTGTCCGGGGGCAGCTCCCAGCCATGCCCTGCGACCGCGTTCCCACAACGAAAGTTGGCGTGTAGAACTTGCTCCAGATCAGCGGGCACAACATGATCGGCCAGGTCCACCCGGAATCGCTGTCGCAGGTTTTCGACAGCCAGCGGATCGAGATCGACTCCAAACAGGTGCCGCCGGATCACCTCCAGCCGAGCCGGTCCGCGGGACGGGGCCAGTTGCTCACAGAGCAATTGAAAGGCCGGCCAGAGCAGGGCACCTGCCCCGCAGGCGGGATCGACGAGGCGGAGTTCAGCGAGGGGCCGAGGCCCGGCTTGCCAGCGGCGGAGAGTTGCGGCGGCCATGTAACGGGCTACCGGTTCGGGGGTATAAAACACACCTTGTCGCTTGCGGCTGTCACGCGAACGCGCGGAATTCGGAGTGAGTTCCCCCGCGTTCTTCACGACGGCAACTCCAGATCATCGAACGGGTCCTCGTCTTCGTCGTCCGCCAGTTCACAATCGAGTGACCGGGACATTTCATCAAACAACGGGTTCGATGTTTCGAGCTCCGTATCATCGGCCTGACAGAGAACGAGGACGGTGAAATCCTGAGCCAGAAAGGCCCGAATGCGGGCGGTATTGACCAGTTCCAGGCAGAAGAACTCGATGTCATAGCCCAGGGTCGGCTGGCTGAGCAGTTCGTCGTCAGCTTCATACGAATCGAGATCGGGATATTCGTCCTTGAACGCCGCGAGTGCTGTTTCGAGTACGAGGTCGGGCGACGGTCGGTCGCGAAACAATCCCACAGACCAGAAGGAAGTTCCGGGGCCGGAGACGGTGATTAAACACTCGTCACCGTGTTCCTGTTCCGAGACTTCCCAGTCCGCGGGATATTGAAACGTAATGCCGTGACGGTCATAGACTTCCCGCATAACTTTCCGCACCCATACGAAGTTTTTAAAGAGGCAAATACCCGGGGGCACCTGGCGATTGAACCATCCAGAGCTGCCGCATTCTACACAATATACGTGCCACACAGGCACGCAGCGGCCGTCAGAATTCGAGCATCCAAATCCGATCGCAGCGGTAGGGGGTCTTGTGACAGACCCTTTTTTGCGGTATCCTAGTGAGATGCGAAGGTAATGGAAGATTGAGTTTCCAACTCTATTGGGAAGCTCGGAAAAGAATCAATTCCCGCGCTCGCTGAAATAGATCTTTCAGTGACCGCGACTTTGGCCTCAGGGAGCTGATCGCCCCGAGGTAATTTTATATTGGAGGGACAAGTATGGCGTCTTCACGGGCGGACGAGGTTGCAGAACTCCTGTGGGAACTCAAGCGGGCAGACAAGATTTCAACATTCACCCTGATTGCGCGTCGGGCTGGATTCGCCGCTGGTAATAAAGGCCGCGCGATGATGACGACGTTGAAAACCGTTCGTCGTGACTGGCCCCACCTGCACTGGTGGCGGGCGATTGCCGACGATGGCATCCTGGAAGCCGAATGTGAACAACTGGGCATGCTCCGTGAAGCGGGCTTTGAGTTCGCCAATGTGAAAGAGGACGGCAAGCAAGTCGTCATCAAGGAGCTCGAAGTTCACGTGATGAGCTGGGACGACGCTCCCGAACCCGTCGCTGCCGTTGAAACCGAGGAAGAAGAAGTCGCCGTCGCCGATTGATGCCGAGAGATTCTCGCTGCACAATCTGAAACGCACACGCAGAAACAGCCCGGTTGCCCGAAAAGGCAGCCGGGCTGTTTTCATGGGAGGCTGGTGCCCGATTCCAGGCAGCGGGCTTCGGCAATCATTCCCCAATATCAGTCTGATGTGTCGTCAACAGCTGTGCATCCTTGCCGCTCAGCTGGAAGAACAGCCCCGGGTGCACGATGTACTCGCAGGCGGTCGAGGTAATCAGTCCGCCCAGAATCACAGTGGCTACGGGATAGAGGATCTCCTTGCCGGGCTGCTGGCCACCCAAAACCAGCGGCACCAGACCAATGCCGGCGGTCAAGGCTGTCATCAATACGGGTGCCAGTCGCTCGAGACTGCCGCGCAAGACCATGGCGTGGGAGAAATGTTCTCCCTCTTCCCGCATCAAGTGCAGGTAATGTGAGACCAGCAGGATTCCATTCCGAGCAGCGATGCCCCCCAGGGAGATGAAGCCCACCAGGCTGGCCACGGTCAGCGTCTGCCCGGTGATCCACAAGGCCAGAATGCCCCCCACATACGCGATGGGCAACGCGAACATGACCTGTAACACAATCCGCGCCGACGGAAACAAGGTGTAGAGCACCAGGAAGACACCGAAGAACGACACAATGCTCAGCATGCCGATCAACTGAGTCGCTTCCTGCTGGGCCTCGAACTGACCGCCATATTCCACGAAGTAGCCTTCGGGCAGTTTGACCTTGGCTCGTACCGCCTGCTTGATATCAGCCACAACGCTGCCCAAGTCGCGGTCCGTAGCATTGCCGCGAATGGCAATCCGCCGCTTGACCCGCTCGTGAGAGATCGTGTTGGGTCCCCCCGCTTCATAGACTTTGGCCACGGCCGACAACGGGATGCGACCGCCATGCGGCAGTTCCAGCGACAGGCGATGCAGCTGGCTGAAGTCGGTCCGGTAGTCGTTGTCGAACCGGACGACAATGTCGAACATCCGCTGGCCTTCCAGCAACGTGGAAGTCACCTTGCCGTTGAGGGCCGTTTCGATGAACTCATTGACATGTCCCGGGGTCAACCCATACGCGGCCAACTGTTCGCGATTGAGTTCAATCCGCAGTTGAGGGATGAGCTGCTGCGGTTCCACAACAGGCGGAGCCAGGCCGGGGATATCCGAAATCGCCTGCTTGATTTCCTGGGCCTTCTTCCGCAACACATCCAGATCGTCCCCGAACAGCTTGATCGCAATCTGGGCATTCACACCCGAGAGCATGTGACTCATCATGTGCGCCAGTGGCTGTTCGACTTCGTATTCGATACCAGGAACCTCTTCCAGCTCTTTCCGCAATTCCGCCAGGACGGTCTGCCGGGGCAAACCACTGTCAGGATTGAGCCCCAGGATATATTCCGTGTGATTCACTCCCTCGGCATGTTCGTCCAATTCAGCGCGGCCGGTACGACGGACGTAACTTCGGACGATGCCGTGCGGATCGGCTGCCGTTTGCAGGTGCTTGCGTAGCGCCGCATCCACCATGGCACAGGCGCGGTTCGACGCTTCCAGCGAGGCCCCGGGCGGCAGGACCACGTTGACCTGGGCGGCACCTTCATCAAAGGGAGGCAGAAAGTCGCTTCCCAGGTTCGCCGCCAGGAACCCGCTGCCGATCATCGAACCAAACACGCAGATCAGGATCAGGGTCAGCCCCCAGGCATTCATGCTGGTCTTGATGACCGGGGTCACAATCCATTTCATGAAGCGGAGCAGGGGGCTGTCTTTCTCGCTGTGGGCCGCTTTAGACCCCGACAGCAACAGGCTCGCGAGCACCGGTGTGACGGTCAGCGACACCAGCAGCGAGGCCAGGATGGACGTGATATACGCCAACCCCAATGGAGCAAACAGGCGGCCTTCAATGCCGGACAGAGCGAACAGCGGAATGAACACCAGAATGACCAGCATCGTGCCGTAGACGATCGAGCTGCGAACTTCCAGGCTCGCCTTATAAACCACCTTCAACATCGGCTCGGGCACGGCCGCATGGGCGTTCTGGGCCAGCCGTCGGAAGACGTTTTCGATATCGACAATCGCATCATCCACCAGTTCGCCCATCGCGACGGCCAGGCCGCCCAGGGTCATGACATTAATGGAAACCCCGAACGCCCAGAACACCAGGCCGGTAATCACAATCGACAGCGGGATGGCCGTCAAGGTGATGAAGGTCGTCCGGAAATTCAGCAAGAAGAGGAACAGGATGATGAGCACCAGGATGGCCCCGTCACGCAGCGCCTCAATGACGTTGTGGACACCACGATCGATGAATTCACGCTGCTGGTACAGATCCGTATTGATGTGAATATCTTCCGGCAGCGACGCTTTCAGATCGAGCAGCGCATGCGTGATCTCCTCCGTCAGCCAGCGCGTATCGGCAGTCGGCTGTTTGCCGATGGTGATGACGACCGACTGTTCACCATTAACCGAGCTGTCTCCCCGTTTCTGCTGCATACCGGTCACAATCCGGGCCACATCCCGCAACAACACCGACCGGGACGGCGTCGCTTTCACCACAGTCATGCCGATGTCTTCAATAGTCGTCGCGCGTCCGATGCCTCGTACCAGGAACTCCATCGCTCCCTGCTGCATGTAGCCGCCGGTCGAGTTGAGATTGCTCTGGTTCAGCGCCGTTTCCACGTCATCCAGAGTGACCTCATAAGCCAGCAGCGATTCGGGGTTCACGAGTACCTGGAACTGCTTGCGCCCGCCCCCCATGATGATGACCTGCGAGACCCCCGGCACAGTCAGCAGACGGGGTCGTACAACCCAATCGGCGAGAGTCCGCACATCCATCGGCTTGGTCTGATTGCCCTTGCTGGTCAAGCCGATCAGCATGATCTGCCCCATCAACGAACTGATGGGGGCCAGTTCGGGCTTCACATCCGCCGGCAGGCGGCCGATCACAGTCCCCATCCGTTCGTTGACGATCTGCCGGGCCACATAGACGTCCGTGTTCCAGCCAAACTCGATGTTGATCACCGACAAGCCAATGCCCGAAGAACTCCGGACTGCTTCAACCCCCGCGGCCCCGTTGAAGGCAGTCTCCAGCGGCAACGTCACCAGCGTTTCGACTTCTTCGGGGGCCAGCCCGTGACACTCCACCATGACTGTCACACGCGGACGTGTGAGGTTGGGAAAAATGTCGATCGGCAGATGAGCCATGGTGATCGACCCCATCACCAGGGTCACCACCGCCAGACACACAATCAACAGCCGGTGGTGCAGCGAGAACCGAATCAGTGCGTTCAACGGAAGGACTCCGGGAGGCGAGTAGTCAGGTGGGGCATTGCCGGCCCAAATCCGATCGGTGTCTGACCGTTTTGGTGCCCCTGGAATTCCAAAGTGCATCCAGACCGGAACGACCTGAGGGGATTGCCGAGGTGTGCGGGAAGACTGCAGTGATTAAGTCGCGTTAATGATCATGATCGTGGCCGGCGTGCGGGTCGGCACCGCCTCCTTCGGCCTTCTTCAAGGCCAGGTGCAGCTGATACGCCTGGTTCCGCGCGACTTCATCTCCTTCGAACAGACTGCCGTCGTTCTTCAACACAACTTCACGCGGATCCAGATGCTCGACGGTGACCGGGACTTCTTCCATCAAGCTGCCGTTCTGACGAAAGACGTACGCATCCGGGCCTTCTTTCACCAGGGCATCCGCCGGTAACACAATGCGTTCATTTAAATGCTCGACCGGCAACAGCAACCGCACTTTCTGTCCGGGCTTAAAGCGCCAAGTCCGGTACATCAGGCCGTTCGCCCCGGGATTGTCGCGGACGACTTCATTGGCCAGGGGAACGAAGAATTTCAGTGTCCGATGAACTTCGTCAATCGAGTTACTGACATACAGGATCCGCAAGTCGTTCCGCACCACGGTCTGCGTCTCGCCCGTTTCGAAAATCACCGAGATCGGCCAGGCTTGCTCCAGGGCCCGTGTGACCAGGGCACTTTCACGTTCGAAGGCTTGACCTTCAATCAGCAACACCGTGTGGGACGCCAGCTGGCACAATTCTTCCCCGGGCTGCACGAGCTTCCCCAGGCTGACATTGAGCGACTCCACCGTATAGAGCGAACCATGACTGTGTTCGTGATCCTTCAAGTGCGGGGTCGAAGGCGAGTCAGCCTGCAGCGAGACCGGCAACAGATGGGTGGCATCTTCTGCGTCGCGTTTCGCGGTTGCCCCCAGCCGCTGGCCGGCGCTTTTATCGGTCGCCGGGTCGGCCTGGGGTACGCGCACCGTAAATTGACGAATCAGAGTCTTCGTTTCGACGATCTTCTGAATCTGATCAGGCCCCAGCCCCCGCACCAGCAATTCCTGCATCTGAATCAGTCGGGATGACTCGAGCCGTTTTTTCTCAGCCTCTTTGGCGATCACCAGATTCTTAGCGAGTGTCCCTGTATCAAACTGCGGGGCGAGTCGTTTTAGCTCGGCGTCGGCAATTTCCAGATCCTGCAACGTCTTCAACAGTGCCGACTGAGCATTCGTCAGCAGATCGCTGGTCGGTTGAATGTCGAACAGCGGATCGCCTGGCTTCACGGTCTGCCCCTGGAGAGCATGGACCTTCAAGACGATGCCGTTAACGGTGGTCGAGATCCGCCGCTCACAGTGCCCCGGTTCCTCTGCCACCACTCCTGGAATGGAAACCGTACGCCAGTAGTCCTGCAGCTTGACTTCGCCGATCTCCAGGCCCAAATTGCGTCGAGCCTGCTCGGTGAGCGACACATGAGCGAGTTCCCCCGCAGGAGGATGTGGCTCATGGGCGGCGGGCTGATCCCCTTCATTAACACCTGACGCAGCAGGACCATGACTGACGAGGGGCAGCCAACGCTCCCGCGTCGCATAACCGGTCAGGCCGCCACCACCGATCACGGCAGCACCGACGACCCATTGCCAGCGTTTTTTCAACATTTTGTAGCTTTCCACCTGAGTTCACTCCGTCAGGTATCCGGAACCAGTCTGCGTCACCATACACCCCAGACTCATGTCGCACCGAGTTGTCACACCTGCAGACCGGGGATGCACTGACGACATTCTAAGAGTATTTGCTCAGCAGTGACCGGCAACTCGCCAGCAGGCAAAATAAACTTAAGATCATATGAAACCCTCACCAATTACAGTAATTCACGCGGATTGCGTGCGAATCGGGACTCGGTTTCAACCCAATTATTCCATGCCAGGCAGATTTCAACGAGCGGTCGCCATCTGGTCACACTGTATTGTATCACCCGCGACCTTCGTCATTCGAGATGACTGCCACCCGAAAAAGCAAAACGTTCCCACACGGTGAGAACGTTTTAACCGAGAACGTCTTAACCGAGAACGTTTTAAACGGCCTCGTATCGAGGAGGCAGGTACCTCGCCCGAGTCAGTCATCCGGACAGTCACTTCTTCTTTTTCGCGGGACCATGTTCATGGTCATGGTCGTGCCCGATTTCGATCTTTCCGACAAAAGACTTCCCTGCAATTTTGACACGCAACCGCGGCTGGGCATTGGCGTGGTGCAAGTCGTGAATCAAATCATGATCTTTGACGACAAAGCACGAAGACTTACCTTTCGGATCTGTCTTCAACGGCGACGCCTTCAGCTTGAACTGCTCGGGCTTATCTCCGTGCTTTAAATTGATGACGACATCGGAGGCCTCAATCGGAACGGCGTCCTTCGCATTGGAGCCCAGCAAGTAAATCGTGACGGAGTCGGCCTTCTCATCCAGAACAATTTCACCGTGGTATTCTTCTTCGCCTAGTTCAATCAGTGCTCCCTTATGCGGTCCTTTCGCGGCATGAGAGTGTCCACCATCTTTCACTGCCGGCTTGACCGACGGCTTCTTATCTTCCGCAATGGCTTGACTGACGGGCAGCGCGTTCAAACTCCAAAATGCCAACCCGGCACAACACCCTAACATCCGACAAAAACTGTTCATGCGAATCCCTTCCAACTGCTCATCAGGCCAACCGCTGGCCAATCGTAGCGGTCATTTATTAACTGTTCGGCCCCGGAGGTCGCTCACCCGAGCCACCCTCCAGCACTGATCTGGCCAACCTGATTGTCGGATTTTCGTGCAATAGAGTCAAGGCTTTTCTTACCGCAAACCATTTGCCATAAACAACTTGCACTCACAAAACTGGTACACTCCAAGGAGAGATGCAATTGAATTGACTGCTCCAGTTTTGAATACATCTGCAATACTATTTGCAATTCGCTCTAACTGCCTGCGGTACTGTCAGTTGGTACCTCTTCAGGGCAAGCAATCGGCAGCCCGGATGAACTTCAATGCCGCCTCGAACCACTTTCTTCCGGCGAGAGAAGGGGCCCATTCAACCGGACTTCAGAACTGGCGAACATTCGCCGAGTTGCCGTGTCTGATTTCTCACAATTGCAGCGAGCAGTAAATTCCCAGCTTTCCAGAGCCCGCAGTGGCGAAACGCAATTGCTGGCCACGCCGCCCTTGCCTAGAATTCCCACGCACAGACGGAATTGTTCGGACCACTCGGGCGTCGACAGTTCAGTTCTGAAGTTCCAATTTCCTATTGTTGAAATCACACAAATTCACCGGAGGTGCCTTGGCCGATCCCATTCGCGACGAACTGAGCGTCCAATCCAAGCGGGCGGTGTTAGTCTCTGTCGTTCTACCAGATGATCCCGGGGGAGAAGCGGATCCTCTTGAAGAGTTGAAGGGTTTAGTCAAAACGGCCGGCGTGCGTGTCGTCGGTGAATTAATTCAAAAACGGCAAGAAGTCGATCCCACGCTGTGCATCGGCCGGGGCAAGCTCGACGAGCTGCACGACCTGATTGAGCACACAGATGCCGAACTGGTGATCTTCGACAACAATCTCAGTCCGGCACAGGGCCGCAACCTGGAGAATGAGTTAAACAAGATCATTGTCGATCGCAGTGAAATCATTCTCGACATTTTCGCCACGCATGCCCGGACGCACGAGTCGCGGCTGCAGGTGGAGCTGGCCCAATTGCTGTATGCCCGTCCGCGCTTGAAACGGATGTGGACCCACCTGTCACGTGAAGGCGGCGGCGGACTCAACAAGGGTACCGGTGAAAAGCAGCTGGAAACCGATAAGAGATTGATCGACCAGCGGGTGATCGAGCTGCGACGCAAACTGGAAGTCGTCGAACAGCATCGCGAGCGCATGGTCGCACAACGCCGCAATCAAATGCAGGTTTCGCTGGTAGGCTACACCAACGCCGGCAAGAGCACGTTGATGAACGCACTGACCGGCGCCGGAGTGTTTGCCGCGGATCAGCTGTTCGCCACGCTGGATACCCGGACCCGCAGCTGGCGTTTGCCACACTGGGGCGATGTATTACTGAGCGATACGGTCGGTTTCATTCGCAACCTGCCGCACCATCTGGTGGCATCGTTCCGCTCCACGCTGGAAGAAGCACGGCATGCCGACGTGTTGCTGCACGTGGTCGACGCCAGCCATCCCCAGGCCGAGGAACAGATCCGCACGGTCGAAAGCGTGTTGCGGCAGATCGACGTGAAGGTTGAGCACACGCTGCTGGTGTTGAACAAGGCCGATGCCGTTCAAGATCGCTCATTGGTCGACATCCTGCGAGCCAATCACCCCGACGCCATCTCGGTCAGTGCCAAGACCGGACTGGGACTGGACCGTCTGGCGCGTTATGTCGCTGACAAGTTGAGCAATGGGTATATCGATGCCGAAGTCGAGTCGGGTGTCGGTAATGGGCGGCTGTATGCCTACCTGAATGCCCATGCCGAGGTCCACGACACGGAATACGCGGATTCACGGGTCATTTACCGCTGCCGAATTCCACGCCGCTTTTATGGCGGATTGAAAGATAGCGACGACACGCATATCACCGTCCTGGAGCAAGCAATTGAAGGCACTGAGCACTAGCCTGGGACTTTAGAAATCACCGGCGAGAGAGTGCCCGACGCGAGCAGAAGGAACCGGAGGCAGCCAAGTGAATGGTGCCTCCGGTTCTTTTCTGATCGGTTCTTTTCTGATGTTGTCAGCATCGCTTATCCAGCCGACGGCACTACGGTCG
>CAZQUW010000010.1:41774-48731 GCA_964596215.1 uncultured Planctomicrobium sp.
CGGTTCTTTTCTGATGTTGTCAGCATCGCTTATCCAGCCGACGGCACTACGGTCGCGTCACGTGGATCACGCGACTGACGACGGGGGCGTTCTGTCCGCCGACATTGATCAGGGCAAAATTCAAAGTCCGATCGGGCGCGGGATTCATATGGGTCTTGGTATTGAACGCGATCTGACGCGCTAAAGCCTGGACCGCCTGATCGGTCGCCGTGGAATAGAACGAGACGGTCAGCTTGGGATTCGCTCCTCGTCCGCCGCGGTACGACGCAATCGCGTGGCCTTCGTAGTAGACCTGCGTGCTGCTGACGCGAATTTGTCCAGCCCCATTTCCCTGGCTCACGATGCGGATGACATCCAGATTCGAAAGCCGCGGCCCTGCCACGCCGACGGTCAACCGCGCGTGCTTGTAACTGGGCGATACAGTGTCGGGATCCGGAATCACCAGGGCATCCGGGTCGACCAGCATCGGTTCGCTGCCGATCTGGTACGTAATGGGCGTCTGATTGATCGAAATCGACGTGGGCTCATCGACGTTCGTCACATTGATTGTAATCGTCGCGGTATCCGAGGTCGCAGGCAAAGTACTGTCGGTCACCAGCACTGTCAGCGTGAACGTCGTCTGCGACTCATAATTCAATGCGGCCGAATTCGCGACGGTGATCTGACCATTGGCCGGATTGATGGCAAAGGCCGAGTTGGTATTTCCAGCGGTAATCTCGTAGCTCAAGGGTGTGGAGTTGTCCGGGTCAAACGCCACGACCGTTCCCACCACCGCCCCCGCACTCGTGTTCTCGGGGACCGAGAACGACTGATCTTGCACATCAACGAGTGCCACCTGCACAGCATCATGCGGCTGCTGATCGGCAATGGGAAAGTTGTAGCTCGCCTCAAGGATGCCGGAGCCAGTGGCGGAGAGCACCTGGCGCGCTTCCAGGCTTTCCGAATGTTCAATCAGCCGAGTTCGCGACATCCGCCTGGGCTGCGTGGCCAACCCCATCGCGGCACAAAGTCGACTGATCAATGAACCCTCAAATTCATCCATGGGTAAATGCGACCGTTGCGTCATGCGGTGGTCCTCGCAAAATTGAAATCAGAAGTGTGCCAGGAACTGGCGAACGACTGGCAGTATTCCCATTGGGAAACCGCAGGCGAGCAGAGGGGGGGATTGTAGCCCGAAAAGTGCATTCTGGTGTAGATCAAATATCAGAATACAGGTGTTTTAATTCAGCATGCGGATCGCCAGAAAAGATTCGGCCTCAAAGAAAGATGAGAGGCCGAAGGGAGCCTTTTTGAAAAAGCTCCGTTCGGCCCTCGGTGGTGAGAAACTGAGCGGAAGTGAGGAGGGCAGGACCCGTCTCCACGGGTCGGTGGGTAGTTCGAGTTTGCACTCGAGTCGCATCAGATTCGGTTGGGAACCGAATCCATCAGATAAGTCCCCGACCGCAGTCGGGTGGCCTTAACTTCAATTTCCAGGTCATAAGATCCGCCAGGCGATCCGTCAGGTCTCGTCAGATCAGACCAACCAGCCAGCAACCGAGATTGCTGGCCGGTTTGCTGTAGAGTCCGAGTGGCGAAGGACCTGACGGGGTCGCTTGTGAGGGTCGATCACCCCAACGTGTTGTGTTGTGGCTGAAATCTAGACTTTGCACGGAGCGTGCCAAATCGGCGAGACCCAGTGATTGTGGCTTGCCCAGTGCTCTGCAACTCAATAATTGAGCGAGTGTTGCAGCATTCCGAGGGATTCGCCGCAAGGGACCTCTGGTCCGCGGGATGCCGTGCCAGGGCCGCTGATGGGCGAGACATTTGTAAGAATTACGTCCAGACCCGCTGCAAATAGCCCGTGCAGAATGCATGGCAGCGGGTGGAATAACAAAAGCCTGGCCCACTGAGCCGGGTGCCATTCGATTAAGAATCGCACTTAGCTCGGTGAGTCAGGCTATGTGAAAGCCGGGGTAACATAACGAAAACCACCGCGAAGCATGCCGAGCGCTTCGCGGTGGTAAATTATCCCGTGTTAATACTGCAGGTCTTCGAGCGACTGGTCACGCCCCCAAGCATTTCCGGAAGCTCGACCACCTGCTGATCGTCGGGTAGTTAAAATTACGCTGTTCAGAATCCCCCATTCTGTTGAGCGAAATCTGGGCAGTTCTCGAGTTTGAACGGACACGACGCGGGAAGTCCGCACACTGCGTGGTCATCCGCTGGTCGAAGTGATGCTGCACACTGGTGCTCCGCCGGCCGGAACGTTCCCCCTGCTTCCGGTCAGCGGACATCACTTCGTTCGTATGACTGCCTGTACCCGACGACATCGGGCATCAGGCCAGTTGCTTCTTTCGTCCTACCAGAGTCTTGATGCGTTCGGCCAGCAACGCTGAATCGAACGGCTTACGGAAGGTCTCGTTGAAGATCGTCCGGTCGAAACCCGCCGCATTGTCCTCGTCGCTGAGCAGTCCAATCTGGACGACGTCAGCGTACTCGGGGTTCTTGCGGAGGTTCTGGGCGATCATCAGGGATTCGTGGCGCCCCATGACAAAGTCAATCACCACGCAATCGGGGTGCAGAGACTCGGCCTGGATGCCGGCTTCAAAGCCGCTCGCCGCGAATTCCATCTTGAATTGATCATTGTTCATCAGGTCGGTCAGGGCTGACCGAATAATCGGCTCGGCGCCAACCAGGAGGATCTTGCCAGTGGCTTCATCTTCCAATTCACCGAGAGGCATACCGTGTTCCTTGAGGAACCGGATCAAATGCTCACGGGGAATTCGTCGATCTTGCGAACCGGGAATGCGGTATCCCCGCAACCGTCCGCTGTCAAACCACTTGCTGACCGTCCGTGGTGCCACCTTACAGATTTTGGCAACCTGGCCAGTCGTGAAAATCGTTTTCATCGCAGGCTCTCCAATCGCTAGTCTGCTCATTGCGGAAGGTGTGCGGGCCTTCCGGAGATAACATTCCCTTGGCGTCGGTCGGCTCTCCTAGCCCTCGGGTCCGCTTCGGCGAACCGCCGCCAGCTTGGGTCGGAACGTATCTCGGGGTCTTGTGAGACGGCTGTTGAATTATCGCCGCAGCCGCCTGCTGCCTGACATCGGCATCAACACGGGATTCTGACACTGCAAGTTCATCACTGCGGGCAGCGGATTCCTCGGTATCAACGCCAGTTCAACAGACCACACAGCACGTGGCCTCTTCGCCCTGACGTTGATTGTCCACTGCCGAATCTATCGGCAATGAGGAGCGGAGGCCTTGGCATTCCCGCTCAGGCCGTAAGGTCCTGCGCGGATTACCCGAATGTTCCGATCCCCCCTGTCAGACGGTTGAGGCCACTTGAATCCTAAAGCACCGATCCAATCGCAATGGTGCGTTGTCGGACTCATACTAGCCTTAACCGTCTGGCGTTAAACATCGGATAGTTCTGGCGTTCCGCTTCAATGATTCCCACGGCTTGTGCATCACGTAGTTAGAGCAGCTCTTTTGACGATTAGTCGGGTCGCCGGGGTCAAGAGCAATTCTTCCGAATGCGTAACCATCTTGCAGAGAAATGGTTACAGCACTTTTAGACCGTTCCACCGAAGTCTGACAACGGACTTCAAGTCCGTTTTTCACGACAAATCGAGTCCGATCAGGCAAGCTCGGCAGGATTTATCAACTCTGTCAAGATCTCTTTTTATCTGGCCTGTGACGGGTGACCGGACTCGAAAGTAAGACTTAAGGACTTACGGATGATCAAGTCACTTGGGAAGTGGGATCAAGAGCCTTGTTCGGTCGAATGACACCGCAATCGAATGGGTTGTGAATAAATCCCACACGACGGACAAGCCTCCCTTGGTCCTCGCCCGTCAATCGAAATGCCACTTCGGAACAAAAAGGTGACTCCGCACTTGATTTCGCACCCCAGACCTGTTTCACTAGTGAAATCGATTTCCATTGTGAAACTTACTGGAACGAGGCATGAAATCAGATTTTCAGTCATTGGAGACCGCTTCGAATTCCGAGGCGGGCAGCCTGCAGCGCGGTCTGGCCGTGCTGAAAATGCTCGCCGAGCGGTCCAATGGAGCGACGCTCCGCGAGATCACGGAACAGTTGCGGGTGCCCGGCGCCTCGGCCTTGAGGATCACCCGCACGCTCGTGGAACTGGGTTATCTGTCGCGTGAGGAAGGTTCCAAACGCTTCTTTCTGACCAACTCATTCCTGCTGCTGGGGCAGCCGCCCACGGCCTCTCGTGGACTTTCAGAATGTTGCATCGGGGCGATGCGTCGCATTCGTCAGACGACCGGGGAAACCACTCAACTCTGCTGTCTGGTTGGTATCGAGATGGTCATCCTGGACCAGTTGCTCTCGATCCACCCCTTTAAATACTCGGCCGATCTGGGGGCCCGTTGTCCGTGCTTTAGCTGTGCTCCCGGCAAGGCGCTCGTCGCCTTCCTGCCGGAGATCGAGCAGGAAGAAACGCTGAACCGCATTCAGTTCAAGCGCTTCACCGAGAACACCATTACGACCAAGCGCGCCTTCCGGATCGAGTTGGAACGGATTCGAGAAGTGGGCTATGCGGTCGATCGTGCCGAGGGCCTGGCGGGCATTCATTGCGTGGCCGCGCCGGTTCTCGATCGGCATCAGGCCCCCGTGGGAGCAATCACCATTGCCGGACCATCGTCGCGCATCCCGGAAGACGAATTTGACGTTTTAGGACAGATTGTCCGCGAAGGTGCACGGCAAGCCTCGAATGAATTCAACCGGCATTAATAATGGAGCCGAGTCATGTTGCGAAGGTCCGATGCAATCTGTGCGTTGATCATCATGTTGCTGTGGGCCGCCCCGTGGACCGCAATCGCGGCCGAGCCACCCTCGGCAGCGCAGATCGAATTCTTTGAGACGCGCATCCGGCCAGTGCTGATCGAGCAATGCTACGAATGCCACAACTCGTCGAAATCCACCGATGGGGGACTGGCTGTCGACCAACGTTCGACTCTGCGGGCGGGCGGGGACAGCGGTGCCGTTATCGTTCCCGGAAAACCTGCCGAGAGTCGGCTGCTGGCCATCCTGCGGCATGAAGTCGAAGGGGTGAAGATGCCCCAGGGCCGGGGGAAGCTGGACGAACGTGTGATTGCCGACTTCGAGAAATGGATCGCGATGGGCGCTCCTGACCCGCGTGAAAAACCACCCTCGGACGAGGAACTCACCCAGGTCACCTCGTGGGAGGGGGTTCTCAAGAAGCGTAAACAATGGTGGAGTTTCCGGCCGATTCGAGCGCCGCAGCCTCCCGTGATTCCCAATCAATGGTCCGATCATCCCATCGATCGCTTCGTGCTCGCCAAGCTGCAATGGAAGGGCCTTGAGCCGGGCGCTGCGGCGGACGGCCCCACTTTGGTACGGAGGTTGTTCTTCTCGCTGATCGGACTGCCGCCGACGGCAGACGAAGTCGCATTGTGGACGGAACGATTGAAGCAGCCGCGCGGGTTTGATAACCTCGTCGAGAATTTGCTGGAAAACCCCCATTTTGGCGAGCGTTGGGCCAGGCACTGGATGGACTGGATTCGCTATGCCGAGTCGCACGGTTCGGAAGGTGATCCCGGCATCGACAATGCCTGGCACTATCGTGACTATTTGATTCGTGCTCTGAACCAGGATGTTCCTTATGATCAACTCGTCCGCGAGCACCTGGCCGGCGACTTGCTGGAACAACCCCGCATCAACCGGGAGTTGGGGATCAACGAATCGATGATCGGCCCCGCTCACTGGCGGATGGTCTTTCACGGGTTCGCGCCCACCGACGCGTTGGACGAGAAGGTGCGATTCATTGACGACGAAGTCAACACATTTTCCAAGGCCTTCCTCGGGCTGACTGTCTCGTGTGCGCGGTGCCACGACCACAAGTTCGACCCCATCAGCCAGCGTGACTATTACGCATTGTTCGGAATTCTGGGCTCGTGTCGGCCGGGGCGAGTTGCCATCGATACGGAAGAAACTCTCAACAAGAACCGCGCCCAGCTGGCCGCGCTGAAGCCGCGGATCCGTTCTGCCGTCGCTGAAGCGTGGCTCGCGGCCGGCCCTCGGTTGCGAGAGCAATTGCTAACCGCCGACAAACCCGGAAATCCATCGCCTGGCCCGCTGTCGGTGCTGCAGCACTGGGTTCAGCTGACGAAAGAAGTGCGTGACGGGGCCACCTTCGCGGTCGCCTGGCAACATCAAGTCGACGCCTGGCAAGCCGATCGGCTCCAGCGCCAGCAACACGCGCAACGACCTTACTGGCGACGCTGGAATCTGACCAATCCGGCCGACTATGCCACTTGGTTTCGCGTTGGAAATTCCTTGCCGAGCAAGCCTTTTCCCGCCGGGGAGTTTTCGGTCGCGATCACTGGTGCGAAAGCTCTCGCGGCAATCTATCCGTCGGGCGTGTATTCCAGCACACTCAGCGCCAAGCACGTGGCTCGGCTGACATCTGGCGATGTTCGCCTGGATGCCAACTATGATCTGTGGCTGAGCGTCATTGGCGACGGCGGAGCGACCGCGCGGTACGTCGTCGAGGATTATCCGCGCACCGGACCGGTGTTTCCGGTGACGCCGCTGTCGCCCGAGTGGAAATGGGCGAAGTTCGATCTGACATATTGGAACAGCGACACCATCCACATCGAGCTGACGACAGGCAGGGATGCCCCCCTGATGGTCAATGGTGAAGCCCGCTCGTCATTCGGCATTCGTGAAGCGGTGATCGTCCGCAAGGGCGAAGCGGGTCCGCCCGCCGGCATCTTCGAAGACGAATGCCATGAGGGTGAGCACGACGATCCAGAAGAACGCGTGCTCCCAGACCCGACGCGGGTCGGGAGCGATCGGCAGCCGCTTCTCCTCACCGGTGTATCCGGGCGAGACGCTGCGCGTGCAGATGTGGCAGCGCGGCACGGCCGTGCAGTTCCGCACCTGGGCGGTGGAGCGCGATGTGGTGGTGCTGAGCCACGGTAGTGC
>CAZQUW010000011.1:0-9343 GCA_964596215.1 uncultured Planctomicrobium sp.
TTCTGTCCGTTTTGTCCCTGTCGTCATTGATGTCCCTTTGATGGCCAAGGACGGAAGGCGCAGAACGGACCAACGGAACTGCTGAAAAACCCCTAATCACCACCCCCGCTCGTGCGAACCGGGCTGGTATTGCCGCCGGTATTCTTCTAATGTGTTCCGTTCTGGTTTCCCTTTTTTGTCCGGCCGGATCGGCTGGTCATGGCCTTACATGCACTCAATGACGACCAACCATGAGCGAACGTTGGATTTCTGATCGCCTGCACAAGATTGATGCCTCGGGGATTCGCAAAGTCTTTGACCTTGCGGCACAGATGAAGGACCCCATCAATCTCAGCATTGGGCAACCGCATTTTGACACCCCGCAGCCGATTAAGGATGCGCTCGAACGGGCGGTCGAAGAGGGCAAGAATGCCTACAGCCAGACACAGGGGATTGCCCCGCTGCTGAAGAAGATTCAAGACTCGGTGACGGAGCAGTACGCACACCCCGACCGGCACGTCTTCATCACCAGCGGCACCAGCGGCGGATTGATGATGGCGCTGATGACGCTGGTCAATCCGGGCGACGAAGTCATCGTCTTCGATCCATGGTTCGTAATGTATAAACATCTCGTGACCCTGGCAGGGGGCAAGGTCGTCGAGATCGATACCTATCCCGATTTCAAAATCGATGTCGATAAGGTCCGCGCGGCGATCACTCCGCGAACGAAGGTCATTATCTGCAACAGCCCGGCCAATCCCACCGGTGCCGTAGCGGGCGCGGCCGAGCTGGAAGCTCTGGCGCTGCTGGCTGCTGAAAAAGATATCGCTTTGATCAGTGATGAGATCTATAAGGCATTTTGTTACGACGGCGATTTTGTCAGCCCGGCCAGATGGAATCCGCAGACGATTGTGATTGACGGGTTCAGCAAGTCGCATTCGATGACGGGATTGCGCATCGGCTGGTGTCATGGGCCACAGCACGTCGTGCAGCAGATGATCAAGCTGCAGCAATTCACCTTCGTCTGTTCGCCTCATCCAGTGCAGCATGCGGCGGTGGTCGCCTGGGATGTCGACATCAGCGATCGAGTGGCCGAATACCGACGCAAACGCGACTTCATGATCGGCGAACTGCGTGGTTTATACGATATTCAAGGAGCCGGCGGGGCATTCTATCTCTTTCCGAAAGCACCCTGGGGCACGGGTACGGAATTCGTGAAAGAAGCCATTAAGAACGACCTGTTGATCATCCCCGGCAACGTCTTCAGTCCGCGTGATACTCACTTCCGCTTGTCTTATGCGGCCGATGACCGGACTTTGCAACGGGGCGTGGAAGTTCTTAAGAAGTTGGCACGGAAGGCGTAAGCCGGACGGTTGGTTTGCGGTGGATGTGAAGTTGCTGGGTGCGTCACAGGATAGTTCCCCTGCTTCATTAAGAGCCATCAGCCAGGCGTTGGGCGTTTGCCGCAAAATCTGGTTTGCGGCTCCGGCCAATATGAAATTTGCTGGAAGAGCCTCTCTGCGCACTCGAAACTCAGAGATGATCTGTCCACAATGCGGGTGATGACGAGCATCGCAGACGGGTTCCGGCTGGTCGTTCGTCGCAACGCCCACGGGGAGTCTGCCTGATGAAGAGCTGTCGCTGGCTGGTGATCGCGATTGCATTAATTCTCACGGGAAACACTTCCGCCTGGGCCTGGAATGATCTGGGGCACATCACGGTGGCTCAGATTGCATATCGGCAACTTTCGGGTGATGAACGGCTGGCCGTAGTCGCCATTCTCCGGCAACATCCCCATTTTGACACCTATTTTCGCAAGCCGGCCGGGTTAGATATGCCCGAAGAAGAGTGGTTGTTTTTGCGCGCAGCCACGTGGTGTGACTACATTCGGCCCCAGCGCAACTTCGACCGCAGCCAGATCAAGTCCCATCCGATCTACAAGTTTCATCATGGGCCATGGCACTACATTAACTACCCGTACAAGGTGAGCGATCCGGTCGGAGGTCCACTCGCAGCGCCGTTGGCCCCGACCGAGGACGAACCGACCGACATCGTCCGGCAGTTGCAGCTGACGCGGGAGATCTTGCTGCAGAAGGTGGCTCAGGATCCTGGAGTTCCGCAGGGCGTTACGCCCGCACAAAATCGGGCCGTGCGGCTCTGCTGGCTGTTTCATCTCGTGGGTGATCTGCATCAGCCGCTGCATGCGACGGCGCTGGTTAACTCGGAGCAGTTTCCGGGCCCGCATCACGGTGATGCCGGAGGGAACTTGATCATGATTCGCTCGAATTCCCAGACGCGCACTTCCAATCTGCATGCTTATTGGGATGGGTTACTGGGTTATGTCACCGGCTGGCGCGACGGTAGCAATGCCGAAAAACTGACTGCGGACGTCAAGCGTTGCCGGACCCAGGCAGATTTGCTGTCACATGGGGCACTCGCTGCGGACAAGCTTCCGGAGCTGCAGCAACACCGGGAATTCGTCGATTGGGCCGAGGAAAGCTTTCGTCAGGCGGTATCGGTCGCCTATGACGGCGGCAGGTTGCAGTATGCGGTCAAGCAGGATGTGGACGAGAAGAGAATCACCAATGACCAGATCCCGATTCTGCCTCCCCTATTGCAGGAGAAAGCTCGAGCCACGGCCAATAAAAGAATCGCCCTGGCAGGGTATCGCCTGGGGCAACAGTTAGAGGATCTCGTCGGCGGGAATTAACGAGCCCCTAAGTGTCGCCGTACTGGCAGAATTCGGCCCGGGCGACACTCCTGGCATTCGATGTGGGATTGTCGGCACCGAGTCGATGGTGATCGCCGAACGCTATGCGAGCCTACTTCTTCCAGGGGCCCGTTTTTGAGAAATTCCCGTCCAGCAAGGTTGCCGGAGCGAATTCGAATAGCTGGCCTTCCCCGGAGACGTGATTGCCTGCAAACCGATTGGGCAAGTCACCTATAGTTCGGACGTTGCAGCCCAGCAGGCTCGATGTGATGTTAAACCCCTCGCAGTTTTCCAGCTGGATTGTGCCGTAGAAAAAGCAGCAATTCGAGATGGCCATGGCATTCAGTGAGTTCCTGGCCAGCAGGGCGTAACGTTCGTTGTGATTCACCAGGCAGCCGGTCAGACTGCCGTGTGAGCCGTTCTCGTGATCTTCGATAATGATCCCGTTGGTATTCGTGCCAATATTCGAGTTGGCAATGTTCGTATTGCCCGCATGGATGGTGACCCCCGTCACATTGTGCTGGCACATCAGCTGCGACGCCGTCACGTACTCGCCCCGCGTGTCAAATCTCACTCCGATAAAGTTTCCCGAGGCCACGATCGCATTGATAATGCCTCCATTCGAGAAACCACTGTTGGGCAAGTTTGTGCGCGAGATTTGCAGCCCTGCGCCTGCGAAGTCCTTAATCTGCACCCCGGTGACTTCGTAGTTCCAGCAGCCTTCAATGACGATGCCATGAGCTCCCGCATCCGTCCGCTGTTGCCAGGGGCCAGTCGCTTCGCCCTGGACAGTCACATCTCTCAGTCGCCAGTCGCTTACGGCGATTTGCTTAAAGACGGGCTTGGAACCAGTGGCCTGTAGTACTGTCCCATGGCCTGTTCCGAGCAGGCTGACGCCGGCGGGAATCAGTACTTCACTCAGTCGATAATGACCCGGCCCGATCCGCACAATTCCCGGTCCTGCGGCGAGCGCCTTCTTCAACGCGGACGAATCATCGCGTGCCGCGATATTGCCATCCGGACGGGAACCGTCGTCGTTCGAGTACGTGTGGAGCCAACGCTCGGGGCCAACCGGTGGAGTTTGTTGTTGAGACCCCAGCAGGCATACCAGTACGAGACAACTGAGACCGCCCATCGCCCATTGCATCTTGTGGCTCCTTGGAATTGTACGAGACGTTGACGTCGCGGCTGTCGGAACGCCGACGCTGAGTCGTGGCACGGACAGATCGATTCTCCGCGCGTGCCAGTGTCGCCCATTCCTGGTGGAATGTCACGGTTGACGCCAAAGGTAAGATCACTTCCGTGGTCCCGCTCGAGTTGTGGTTCCGCACCTCACAAGGACCTGGGGGGAATATCCTCGGGGCGCGGAGCGGGTTTCAGTTCTGTTTGATTTTGTAAACCGCTGGCTCGATTCAACGCCCCCTTGCCGAACTTGTCGTTGATCAGATCACGGACTTGATCAAGCCGCGAGTCTCGTTCGCGAGATTCATCGGGGAAGAGACTGAGTTGCTTCTGTCCGGGGACTTCGAACCCGCTGACACCGACCCCCAGCAGACGGACTGCCGAGCGCCGCGCAGGGAGTGCGGCATCCAGCAAGGTCGCCACCGTCTGCCAGATTTCGTGGGTGATGTCGGTAGGGTGCGGCAGAGTGTGTGAACGGTTGATCGTGCGGAAATCACTGAATCGCAGTTTGAGCTCGACGGTGCGGCCACGAAGCTGATGTCGCCGGAGGCGATAAGCAACTTGCTCGGCCAGTTCCTGCAGCCATGCCCGCAGCACATCGTGATTGCTGATGTCGGTCGCAAAAGTGGTTTCATGTGAAATCGATTTCGCCTCACGATCAGGCACGACCTGCCGCTCATCGATCCCGCGAGCCAGCTTAGAAAAATGTTCGCCCTGTTTCCCGAAGTGCCGGTGCAGGACTTCAGGCGACATCTGCCGGACCTCGCCGATGGTCTGGATGCCAAGGCGATCAAACACCTGGCCGGTGACGCGTCCTACCCCCCACAGCCTGCTGACCGGCAGGGGGGCGAGAAATGCCTGGATCTGATCGGGTTGGACGACCACCAGCGCGTTGGGCTTTTCGAGGTCGCTGGCGATCTTCGCGAGAAACTTGTTCGGGGCAACTCCCACCGAGGCAACGAGCCGGAGCTCACGATAAATGTCGTCCTTGATTCGCCGAGCGATCTGCACAGCTGAGCCGAACAGCAGTTGGCTGCCGGTCACATCGAGAAATGCTTCATCCAGTGATAAGGGTTCAACGAGCGGCGTATAGCGTTCGAAAATCTCACGAATTTGTCCGGAGATCTGCGCGTAATGGGACATGCGGGGCCGCACGATGATCGCCTGCGGGCAAAGTCGCATGGCGGTCGCAGTCGGCATGGCACTATGCACGCCAAACTTTCGCACAACATAGTTGGCGGCGGCGACCACCCCACGCCCTTCTGCAGTCCCGCCGACAATCAGCGGCTTCCCAACCAGTTCCGGCCGGTCGCGTTCCTCGACGGACGCATAGAAGGCGTCCATATCAACATGCAGGATCATAAACCGCCAGCCGCATCAGCCGAACTACGAGTTTGAGATTTCACGATGCAATATCTGCAGTCAGTGTGGCCGGTTCCAACATATCACGCAAACCGTCGCCGGTCGACATCGATAAATCGCGAATCCGGTTCTGATTGCTCGCGCTAGAGTCCGCCGAGGATGGATGGTGAGCGAGCATTCCGACCGACGAGGGGTCAGTAATGATCGATTAATCGGTGGCGCGAGAATGAGTTCGACGAAGAACCACATGTAATCGCGAATTGGTAGTGCGGGCACAGCCACCGGCACAGAAATCGCAAATGACAATCAAGTGCAACCGTAGCTCTTCCGGAGCGAGTTCAGTCATATCGTCGATTCAGTCCGTCGCCCGCTCTGAAGCAACCAGTCCAAAGCTTAAAGGATTTGATTATGCAGCACCTGAGTTATCGAACGAGTGGATTGTTTGTCGCATCGATATTGACCCTGTCGATGCCTGGTTTGAATTTCGCGCAGGAGTTGCCGGCACCGGCGCCAGTAATCGTCAGGCCGGGAATTTTTCAGCCGCCGACCGGTTTAACAAAGCCCGTAGACGTTTTGCTGCGGGAGCTGGGTTTTATCGACTGCTGTTCTGTCGCGCCGTGCGTACCCTATAGCTATCACTTTTGTATGGAGGTGGCGATCAAGTGCCACGTGCAGGAGCGTTATGCTGATTCGCTGGCCTTTGTGGCCCGGGCCACGGAAATTCGCGTTACTCCTGCGTCGCTATTCTTGCGGGCCCTCGACGAACTGGCTTTGAATGAATGTGACGCCGCGGCTGAGACTGTATTACAGCTTAAAGCTTTGCCGAGTCAGGGCACCGACTTCGGCTGGCTGCGGGAGAAGCTGTCGAGTCCGCTGACGGTCCGACTCAAAGCGTTATTCGAATCGGTGTAGATGGCTGCATTGCGTTCGGCCCGCGTTCGGTCCTATTGCCCGCCACGTTTATGGGAAGGCAATTGTGACCGTAAGCGGTTTACCATCTCGCAGGATTGACAACTCAAGTTTGTCGCCAGGCTGACGAGTACGGAGTCGCTCCGCAAGTACGTCAGTCTCTCGCAAAAAATCGGAACGTTTGTTGATCGCAGTGATGATGTCACCTTTGCGAACGCCGGCTCGGTGAGCGAGATCGTGCGGAGCGTATTGGCCGACGTGCTTGACCAATAAGGCGGTGGATTCAGGTGGCAGCTTGAAATGCTTGCGGTCTTCGTCGGGCAGCGGGCCACTGAAAATACCGCCCAGGGCCACGCGGCGAAGTTCCCAACTGCTCGCGCGCCAGGCAATGTCGTCCCGCTGCCGCCAGCCTGGTTCCAGGTCTAACGTCAGGTTGATCGATTTACCTGACCTGAGAACACTGGCTGGGATTGCGGCACCATCGGGTGGAGCCTGATGCAGGACCCACTGGACGTCAGCCATCGACAGCAGCGGTTGGCCACTCAGTTTTTGAATCGAGTCCCCGGCTTTGAAGCCGGCCTGCTCGGCAGGACTTCCGGGATCAACGCTCAAGACAGAGGCCATCTCCCTGGGATCCAGGATCAGTCCGATGGCCTTCGGATGGGGATAGGGAAATAGAACAGTCTCCGGGAGCTGTTCCTTGCGGCTGAAGCTCAGTTGACGCACGGCATCGCCGATCTGGTGGCAGTGGATGCAGCTTTGTACGACCTTGCCTTCGTAGTCGAGCGTCGACTTGTAGCGGGATGCCAGTGACGGGAACTTTTCGGGAGCGGAGAATTCCGGAGCCGGTCCACGTTTGCCAGCGAGTTCCGATTTGTTGGCGGGATAGCTTTTGTGCAATGCCAGTGCGCCCTGCAGGGCCTTGGCGAGACCCTCGACGGAGACGTCGCCGACCCATTCCGTACGGCTGGAACGGGTACCGAAGCGACCGTAGATCGTGCCGTCGGCATTGAGCAGGAACACGGCAAAAGACTGGTCAGTATCGAATTGGAACAGAGACAAATCCAGTCCGTTCGTGGAGACGATTCGCACGCGGACAAATTGCTCGAGCAGCGGCTTCACCCGCGCGTCAGCGTCGATCAAGTCGTCATCCAGCTTGACGCATTCTTCACAGGGCAGACAACGCAAGACTGCGACGATTGGCTTGCCCGTACGCTTCGCCTCGGCGAATGCTTTGGGCAGGTCTCCATAGATCCAGTATCCGGCTGCTTCGACATTCTGTTTATCGTTGCGAACTTTCTCTTCACGCGATTGAGCCCAAACTGGGGCCGCACAAAGGCCGCAGAGAAGTGCCGTTAACAGCAGCAGTCGATTCATGTCACTGATCCTTGAGTTGGATATCAGAATTTCTGGCGACGATGATATCGGAGATTGTCGCACTTTCATCTGAGATTAACTATGGAATGCGCTCATGACGAATTCCCAGGTGAGCTGGGGGCCAGTACCCAAATTGACTCTGAGATTCACGGGGAGTGAAGATCTGATGTCTAGGTTGTCACCAGTGAAACTGGCCTGCGCTAGATGATGCGGCTTTGGCTGACCAGGACCACCCCCAGGCCGACGATCAGCATGATGAGCGATACCACTTTGCCCAATTCGGCAAACGGTGCCAGCCGGGGATGATTTGTCCAGAAGAAGTGAAAATGAGCCAGGCTGGCGGCACCCAGGAGCGCGAGGCCAAACCACCAGGGATCAGTTCCAGTCAATTCAAGATGTCGCCGGCCCATTTGGCGGATGAAACCAAGGCCAAGCGAGACTTTCGGCAGGTACATGGCCCGCAGGCCACATCCGATGACTAAGACGGGAAACGCGATACCGTATCCCCATTTGTTCCAGGGAGTGTCGCGGGGATCGTCCAGGAGAAAGTCGAACATCGAAGGACTCCGAGCGGATTTCGAGCGCCATCGCGATATGACTGTCGAGCCGTCCACGCGATTGTGGGGCGAATATGGATTGCGAGAGACAACGCAACTCCGAGCCGCCTGGATCAAAGAATAGAAAAGGACAGGCGATTCCCCACAACTGGGAGGCCTGTCCTGAACTGAGATTTTAGCACGCACTGCAACCTGATCGGCCTCTTGCGGCCGATGGGGCGTCTCCCCCCTGCAAAGTCAGTGGCTATTCCTGCTTGGCCTCTGGTGCAGCAGGTTTGGCTTCTTCGGACTTCTTCTCGTCGGAGCCTGGATCCGCAGGTTTCGCTTCTGCAGCGGGCTTGGTTTCTTCGGCCGGTTCGGCCGACTCTTCTGCTGCCGGGCGTCCACCTGCGTCAGCTTTTGCATCACCGCGACGTTTGCCACCTCCGCCGCCGGTACCACCACCGGTTCCGCTGCCGGGGCCACCTGGGCCTCCGGCGCCGGCGACGCCTTCACCGGGGCCGGCGTATTTCGCATTGGTGTCAATCGGAGGGAGTTTCGCCTGCGCTTCCGAGGCTGTCGGTGCAACGCTGGTCAGCACTTCCATGACTTCGGCTTCCTGCCCGGCTAACTTTCCGTCAATGCCGTAATAGACATACAACTTGCGGCTGCGGAGTAATCCCGGATAGGTATAGATGTCAACGCGCGACGCAGCCATTGCGGTATCGAGGAATCCCAATTTCTGTGATTCAGGGGTCTTGTTCCCGACCACTTGATCAACCCCCTTCTTCGTCAGCCCCGAGTCCTTGCTGAGGGTCGCGTCGAGCTGTGCCTGCAACTTGCTGAGGGCTGCGGTATGCGACAGGTGTGCGTTGGCTTCGATACCAATAATGAGCAGCCCCAATCCAATGACGCCCCAGACAATAGCACGCTCGACCGGAGAGCGGGGAGGCTTGGGTGGCGCAGGTGGTTTGGGTGCGGACATTCTATTTCCCTTCAGAGATTCAGGATGGACTACGTTAGGTGCCTCTGCAGACCAGCAGCGGCGATTACGAGATGGGACGTCAAGAACAGCGCGATCTTGCGACCGTGACAGATGGCACGGGAATTCAAGCGGCCGTTTGCCGCCTGTCAGCGATCACTATTTGATTCGCCAACTTGCCCCACCTGCCGTGGCCGGAATCTATTGTGCCGCAGACCGTCCCGAGTTTCCACTGCGATCAGGCCGGAGTGATCAAATCCAGCCGTGGGTTAAGAAATGATGTGAGCACGAGACCGAACCGCGGGG